>NZ_JBFRFC010000004.1:0-280946 GCF_052114625.1 Stenotrophomonas sp. 2YAF26
GCAGGACCGTTGGCGCCATGGATGGCGCCATCGAGCCCCCAGGGATGGGTTTACGGCGTGTCCTGCACCCCCACACCTCCCCGCCCAACCAACAGACAACCCAGAGCCGGCTGTTGCTGCTGAGGTTGCCGGCCAGCGGCCGGCACTACCGCGTCGGCAGGTGCAGGGCGCAGCCCTGCCGAAAAACCCTTACAGCGGCAGCGGTGCCTGCGCCGGATCGATCCGACCCTCGCCCCGGGTGATCTTCTTGAACTCGGCGCGGCTGACCGACACATAGCGCTCGTTGCCGCCGATCTCCACCTGCGGGCCGTCCTGCACGGCATGGCCGTGTTCGTCCACGCGCACGGTCATGGTCGCCTTCTTGCCGCTGTGGCAGATCGTCTTGATCTCCTGCATCTCGTCGGCCCAGGCCAGCAGGTACTGGCTGCCCTCGAACAACTCGCCGCGGAAATCGGTGCGCAGGCCATAGCACAGCACCGGGATGCGCAACTGGTCGACCACCTCGCTGAGCTGCCAGACCTGGCTGCGGCTGAGGAACTGCGCCTCGTCCACCAGCACGCAGCCCAGCGGCCCGTTGGCCTGCAGATCCTGCGTGACCCACTGCTGCAGGTCGGTGTCGCGTTCGAAGGCCATGCCGTCGGCGCGCAGGCCGATCCGCGAGGCGACCACGCCCGCGCCGGCACGGTCGTCCAGGCGCGGGGTCAGGATCGCCACGCGCATGCCGCGCTCGCGGTAGTTGTGCGCGCTCTGCAGCAGGGTGGTGGTCTTGCCGGCGTTCATCGCCGAATAGTAGAAATAGAGCTTGGCCATCGGCCGATTGTACGACGCCACCCGGCACCGGCCGAAGCCGTTCAGCAAGCCCACCGGCCGGCGGCTGTGGCCGCCATCAACGCCCGCTACAATCCCCACCCAATGCACGGTCTCAATCCCCCCCAAGCTGCCGCCGTCCTCCACATCGAAGGACCGCTGCTGGTGCTCGCCGGCGCCGGCAGTGGCAAGACGCGCGTGATCGTGGAGAAGATCGCCCACCTGATCGGCTGTGGCCGTTACCCGGCCAAGCGCATCGCCGCGATCACCTTCACCAACAAGTCGGCCAAGGAAATGCGCGAGCGCGTGGCCAAACGCCTGCGCGAGCAGGATGCCGATGAAGTGACCATCTGCACCTTCCATGCGCTGGGCCTGAAGTTCCTGCAGATCGAGCATGCCGCCGTCGGGCTCAAGCGCGGTTTCTCGATCTTCGATGCCGATGACGCGGCCGCGCAGATCAAGGACCTGATGTACGGCGCCAAGCCGGACGACATCGAGGACATGAAGAACCTGGTGTCGCGCGCCAAGAACGCCGGCCTGTCGCCGGAACAGGCGATGGCCGCCGCGCGCAGCAATCGCGAAAAGGAAGCGGCCGGCATCTACGAGCGCTACCAGTTGCGCCTGAGCGCGTTCAACGCAGTGGACTTCGACGACCTGATCCGGTTGCCGGTGCAGATCCTGGAAGAGAACCCGGACATCGCGCTGGCCTGGCGCGAGCGCATCGGCTACCTGCTGGTCGACGAATGCCAGGACACCAACGATGCGCAGTACCGCCTGCTCAAGCAGCTGGCCGGTGACAAGGGCAACTTCACCTGCGTGGGCGATGACGACCAGTCGATCTACGCCTGGCGCGGTGCCAACCCGGAAAACCTGCAGCAGATGGGGCGCGATTACCCGGCGCTGGAAATCATCAAGCTGGAGCAGAACTACCGGTGTTCCAACCGCGTGCTGCGCGCGGCCAACGCGCTGATCGCCAACAATCCGCACGAACACCTGAAGAAGCTGTGGAGCGACCAGGCCGACGGCGAGCGCATCCGTGTGTGGGAGTGCCGCAACAGCGAACACGAGGCCGAGAAGGTCGCCGCCGAGATCGCGTTCGTAGCGCAGACGCGCAACGTGCCGTGGAGCGATTTCTGCATCCTGTTCCGCGGCAACTTCCAGTCGCGTCCGCTGGAAAAGGCCATGCAGCTGCTGCGCATCCCCTACCACCTGACCGGCGGCACCATGTTCCTGGAGCGCCAGGAAGTGAAGGACACGCTGGCCTGGCTGCGGCTGCTGGTGAACCCGGACGACGACACCGCGTTCCTGCGTGCGGTGCAGTCGCCCAAGCGCGAGGTCGGCGCCGGCACCCTGGCCAAGCTGGCCGAACTGGCCTCGGAAAAGGACATGCCGATGGCGCAGGCCGCCGAGGCGATCGGCGCGCTGCAGCAGCTGCCACCGCGCGCGGCCAACAGCCTGGCGCGCTTCACCGACATCCTGCGCGACCTGCGCGCGCAGACGCGGCAGATCAGCTCCGGCGACATGATCCGCAAGGTCGCCAAGGAATCGGGCCTGCTCAGCGAGCTGCGGCAGCAGGCCAAGGAAGAAGCCAGCTACCAGCGTCGCGCCAACAACATCGAAGAACTGGCGCAGTGGTTCGAGGGTGGCCCGCGTGGTGCCACCGCGGCCGATCTGGCCGGCCAGTTGGCGCTGTTGTCGCGCAGTGACAAGGACGAGGGGGGCAACCAGGTGCGGATGATGACCATGCACGCCTCCAAGGGCCTGGAATTCCCCTATGTGTTCATCGTCGGCTGCGAGGATGGCGTGCTGCCGCACCAGGTCAGCCTGGACGAGGGCAATCTGCAGGAAGAGCGGCGCCTGCTGTATGTGGGCATCACCCGCGCCAAGATCCAGTTGTGGATGAGCTACAGCAAGCTGACCCGCAAGTTCGGCGAGCACGTGCGGCTGAAGCCGAGCCGCTTCTTCGAGGAGATCCCGGCCGAGGAGATCCAGCGCGATGGCGCTGATCCGGTTGCGGATGCGGCGCGCAAGAAGGAGCGGGCGACGGCGGGGCTGGCGGCGATCGAGGCGTTGTTCGACTAAGGCGCTCCAACGGCGCCGCCCCTCCGTGGTGGAGCGCGCGTTGGCTACGCGGGCTGGTCGGGGTGGGTTCGCGGGGGACGCCGTGAACCCGTCCCTGGGGGCTTAGCCGCGCCATCCATGGCGCGGATACCCCCGCGAACCCACCCCGACCGGCCTCTGACAGATTCCGGGCGCGTCCTGCCACGGCAATGCAAAGAAAATCAAAAGCAACAGCCGCGCGTTGAGGCAGAATCGGGGTTTCTGCTGGAGGTCTGCGCGTGCATCCCATTGAAAGCGAACGCCTGCGCCTGCGGGCCATTGAACCGGACCGCGATGCGGCACCGATGCTGGCCCTGCTCAATGATCCGGGCTTCGTGCGATTCATTGGTGACCGCAACGTGCGCGACGAAGCGCAGGCGCGCGAATACATCGCCCTGCGCGTGCTGCACAGCTATGCGTTGAATGGCTTCGGCATGTATGCGATCGAGCGGCTGTCCGATGGTGCGTGGCTGGGCAACGCCGGGCTGGTACGCCGTGAGGGGCTACCGGCACCGGATATCGGCTACGCGGTGCTGTCGGAATTCGCCGGGCAGGGCTATGCCAGCGAGGCGGCGCGGGCGGTGTTCAATTACGCACGCACGGCGCTGGGCCTGCAGGATCTCTACGGCATCACCGATCTGGACAACATCGCCTCGGCGAAGGTGCTGCTGGGCCTCGGCATGCACGAGCGCGGGGTCATCCAGCTGCCGGGCATCGAAACACCCAGCCGGCTGTTCGCTACCTTGGGTGCGGCCGGCACTAGCGGGTACCAGTGGGGTCGGAGCCCGCGTTGCGGGATACGACCCCACTGGGTTGTTTCAGCCGCGTAGCTCCGCCAGCTGTGCCTGCAGTTCGGCCACCGCCGCTTCCAGTTGCGCCACGCGCTCGGCTAGGCCGGGGTCGGCCGGCTCGGCACCGCCGCCACTGCTGGCGTACTTCGCTGCCAATGCCGCGCCGTCCACTTCACCGCACAGCAGGTGCATGTAGCGGTCTTCGCGCTGGCCGCTGGCGCGCGGCAGCACCACCAGCAGGGCACGCTGCTGCAGGCGCTCGATGGCGTGGCGGGCTTCGTCGGCATCGGCGAAGCGGTGCAGGCGCTCGGCGCGGGTGACCAGTTCGCCCAGGGTCTGCGGCCCGCGCAGCAGCAGCAGAGCCAGCAGCACGGTCTGCTGCCGGGTCAGGTCCAGTGCGCTCTGCAGGCGGTGCTCGTAGCGGTCGGCGCGCGAGGAAAAGTGCTGGCGGGCCAGACCGAGGGTCTCCAGCTGGCGCAGCGCATGCTCCACGCTGCCGGCACTCACGTTCATCACCGGCTCGCGGGCGGTCTTCTGGTTGGCTGCCGATTGCGCGGCGTTGACGGTCAGCGGGTAGGTGTCCGGGGTGGTGGCTTCCTTCTCCACCAGGCAGCCCAGCAGGCGTGCCTGTACGGCATCCAGCAGCGGAACGTCGGGGGTCTGGGCAGGGTCGGTCATGGCGGCTTCCGGAAGACAACGTGTCAACCGCCAAGCATAGCCGTCCCGGCGGCGCCTTTGCCGGTAAAATGGGCCGGTATATCTGATTGCCGGTGAATCCATGCGTCGTCCCGTTTCCTTGTCCTTGACCCTGCTCGCCACCGCGGCGCTGGGCCTGTCCGCCTGCAAGCGCGTGGAAGCGCCTGCCGAAGCCGCCACCCCGCAAGCCCCGGCCGCCGCCGCCAAGGCCGACGGTGCCCTCGACGCGACCGCCAACGACAACCTCAATGCCGTGCTGTGGATGCAGCGCGCGCAGGAATACAAGGCGATCACCGAGCAGACCTACCGCGCCGCCGCTGACCATCTGGACGTTGCGCTGAAGGAAGCCCACTGGGACGCGCTGGTGCCGGAAGAGCGCGGCAACGAGGCCAAGGGCCTGAAGCCGGCCGTGGTGCTGGACGTGGACGAGACCGTACTGGACAACTCGCCCTACCAGGCTCGACTGGTGCGTGACGGCAAGGAATACGACGAACTCAGCTGGGACCAGTGGGTCGCCGAAAAGAAGGCCAAGGCCATTCCCGGCGTGGTCGATTTCGCCAAGGCTGCCAACGCCAAGGGCGTGACCCTGCTGTACATCTCCAACCGTGCCGTGCATCTGAAGGACGCGACCCTGGCCAACCTGCGCGAGCAGGGCCTGCCGGTGGCCGATGACAGCGTGTTCCTCGGTCTGGGCACCGTGGTTGAAGGGTGCGAGCAGGCCGGCAGCGAGAAGAACTGCCGCCGCCGCCTGGCCGGCCAGAAGTACCGCGTGCTGATGCAGTTCGGCGACCAGCTGGGTGACTTCGTGGAAGTGACCGCCAACACCAATGATGGCCGCGACGCGCTGCTGCAGCAGTATCACGACTGGTTCGGCGAGCGTTGGTGGATGCTGCCGAACCCGACCTACGGCGGCTTTGAGCCGGCACAGTTCAACAATGATTATTCGCAGTCGCGGCAGGCCCGTCATGACGCCAAGCGTGCCGCGCTGGACTACGCGCCGTGAGCCGCGCCCCGCTGCCGCTGCGCGACGACGAGCGCCTGATCTTCGCGCTGGACGTGCCTGATCGCGTGCAGGCGCTGGAGTGGGTCGACCGCCTTGGCGACAGCGTGGCGTTCTACAAGATCGGCATGGAACTGCTCGCCTCCGGCGAGTACTTCCAGGTGCTGGACGAGCTGGCACGCCGCGACAAGCGCGTGTTCGTCGATCTCAAGTTCTTCGATATCCCCGCCACCGCCGCGGCGGTGATCAAGCGCTTGGCGCAGTGGCCGGTCAGCTACGCCACCATCCACGGCTGGCACCCGGCGATGATGGAGGCCTGCGCAGCCGCCAACAGCGGCGACATGCGCCTGCTGGCGGTGACCGTGCTGACCTCGATGGGCCGCGCGGACCTGGCGCAGATGGGCATCGACCGCGAACCGGTGGAGGTCGTGGTCGAACGCGCGCTGGCCGCACAGGCCGCTGGCATCGACGGCGTGATCGCCTCTGGCCAGGAAGCCGGTCCGATCCGCGCCGCGACCGGCGCCGGTTTCTCGATTGTCTGCCCGGGCATCCGCCCCGGTGGCCCGGTCGGCGATGACCAGAAGCGCACCGTGGGTGTGGCGCAGGCCTTTGCCGATGGCGCCGATGCCATCGTGGTCGGTCGTCCGATCCGCCTGGCATCTGATCCGCAGGCCGCAGCACGCGCGATCCAGCAGGAAATCGCGGCGGCGCTGGCCACGCGCTGAGCCCCGCCGCGAAGGCGGTTACGGCGGCACCACGAGCGCCATCCCGTCGAACACGGGACGGCGTTCGCGTGTGTGCCTGTTGCCCTGACGTACCCGGACCCGCGCGGGGAAACTGTGTGCCGCTGACCCCGACGTTTATGCCCGAATCGCCGGAAAACATGCCGTAGATTTCATTGAAGAGATCTGATGATGTAATTTATCCAATAAAATCAATGAGTTGAATAGTGTTTTGTCATGTGTTGCGTTAACTTTGTGGGCAGCGTAGGATCGCCGCCATCCGGTCTTCGGACCGGACATGCGCCACAACACTGTCCACCGGCCTTGCGCCGGTTTGAAGAGTCTGCGATCCCTGTGATCCGGGCTCTTTTTTTTGTCCGCCCGGTACGGAGAGGCCCGTCGGCGCGCGGCATGGAGCCACCGCGCAGTCGGGTCATGGCAGAAACCGTGACGGCCCGGCTTGCCGCTGTCACGTCGCAGGCCGCAAGATGCGGACCGGTCCGGGGAGTCCGATTGCATGAGCGTTGTAGTGCGAGGAAGGTCTGCGCGGGGATGGGGGCTGGCGGCCATGCTGCTGCTGGCCATCGCCGCGTGCCGTGAATCCGGCAGTGATCCGGCCGCCGCGCCGGCCGAACCTGTCGCCGCAGTACAGGCGATGGCGCAACGGCTGGCCGAGGACGATCTGGTCGGCTATGCGAAGCTGTCGGTGCCCCCCAGCCAGTATCAGCGCCTGCAGCAGGCATGGGCCGACGGCCACAGCCAGTGGCCGCTGACCGGACTGCCGCTCGGCGACCAGTTGCTGCCGATGCTGGCGGCGCTGCGTGAGCCCGGTGCCAGCGTGCAGCTGCAGCGCAGTTTCGACCGCCAGCTGGCTGGCCAGGCCCGCGCCGTACGTCAGGCCGCGCAGTCGATGGGCAACTTCGGTGTGCAGTACCTGCGGCACCAGAAGGGTTATACGCCCGGCCAGCAGGCGCACTACATCCAATTGGTACAGACCCTGGCGGCCTGGGCACAGGACGCGCCCATCAGCGACCGTGCCAGGGCCCGCAGCAGCATCGCCGCCCTCGTCGGCGCCGCGGCCAAGGTCGGTTTCCATGACGACGCCGGCCTGCAGGCCGCGGGCATGGAAGGCAGCCTGCAGCAGCTGGCGCCGTTCATCCAGACGGTGAAGGCCGTGCTGGCCAGCTACGGGCTGGGCGTGGACGAGGCGCTGCGCAGCGTGCGTGGTGAGCTGTTGTCGGTGGAAGGCGACAATGCCCTGGTGCGCCTTCAGTACGAGCTCGCCGGCCGCGCGATGACCGTGCAGGTGCCGCTGAGCCGGCGTGAGGGCCACTGGTACCTGACCCGCACCCTGGCCGATACCGACGCCCTGCTGCGTCAGGCTGATGCGGCGCGCGCCGCCGCTGCTCCGGACCCTGTCACCCCCCCGGCAACCGATGGGGAAGCGGCAACGCCATCGGCTAAGCCATAATGACGTCGATGTCGAAACAGAACCCGCTGCCGTTCCCCGGCGAAGAATCCCAGCCGACGCCCGCCGATACGGCGCCGGCGTCCCCCTCGACCGACGCCGGCACGCCGCCGGCGGCGACGCCTGTGCACGCGCGTCCTGCCGGCCGCCGCCCGCTGTGGGCGCGCCTGCTCGGGCGCCTGGTGGAGCCATGGCTGTCGCTGAAGATCGAGCCGGAAGACCCGGGCCAGTACAACGATGGCCGCCCGGTCATGTACGTGCTGGAAGATTACGGCCTGTCCAACGCGCTGATCCTGGACAAGGCCTGTCGCCAGGCCGGTCTGCCGTCGCCGCTGGTACCGCTGGCCGGTGACCCCACCGGCCGCAAGCGCGCCTATCTGGCCCTGTCGCGCCGCAGCTCCAGCAACTCGCTGATTCCCGAGCAGCGCGGCGCCAAGACCCATTCCGATTCGCTGGCCAAGGTCCTGCAGGCCCATCGCGTGCGCGACGACCTGGATGTGCACCTGGTGCCGGTGTCGATCTTCGTCGGCCGCGCCCCGGACAAGCAGAGCGGCTGGTTCGCCGTGCTGTTCTCGGAAAACTGGGCGCTGGTCGGCCGCTTCCGCCGCCTGCTGGCAGTGCTGCTCAATGGCCGCAGCACGATCGTGCGTTTCGCCCCGCCCATCTCGCTGCGTTCGACCATCGACGAGGGCCTGGAGCCCGAGCGTACGGTGCGCAAGCTGCAGCGCGTGCTGCGTACCCATTTCCGCCGCATCCGCGAGTCGGTGATCGGTCCTGACCTGTCGACCCGGCGCCTGCTGGTGGACCAGGTGCTGGCCGCCGAGACGGTGCGCGAGGCGATCGCCTCGCAGGCCAAGCGCGACAACAGCAAAACCAGCGATGCCTGGAAGAAGGCGCATGCCTACGCCTGGGAAATCGCCGCGGACTATTCCAGCCCGGTGGTGCGTTCGGCGAGCTTCATGCTCAGCCACGTGTGGAACCGCATCTACGCCGGCGTGCTGGTGCACCACCTGGACAAGTTCAAGGCCGCAGCGCCGGGCCACGAAGTGGTCTACGTGCCCAGCCACCGCAGCCACATGGACTACCTGCTGCTGTCCTACCTGCTGTACGACCGCGGCATCGTGCCGCCGCACATCGTGGCCGGCATCAACCTGAACCTGCCGGTGGTGGGCACCCTGCTGCGCAAGGGCGGTGCGTTCTTCATCCGTCGTTCGATCCGCGGCAACGCGCTGTATTCGGCGGTGCTCAGCGAGTACGTGGCGCAGCTGGTCGCCGGCGGCTATTCCATCGAGTACTTCGTCGAGGGCGGGCGCTCGCGTACCGGCCGGTTGCTGCAGCCCAAGGGCGGCATGATCTCGATGACCCTGCGCGCGTTCCTGCGCCAGCCGCGCAAGCCGGTGCTGTTCCAGCCCATCTACATCGGCTACGAGAAGCTGATGGAGGGCGGCAGCTACCTGGATGAACTGTCCGGGCGGCCCAAGGAGAAGGAATCGATCTGGCAGCTGCTGTGGGGCATCCCCAAGGTGCTCAAGCAGAACTACGGCCAGGTGGTGGTGAACTTCGGCGAACCCATCGCGCTGAACGATGTGCTGGCCGAGAAGGCTCCGGAGTGGGGTGGCGAGGCGGTGTCCGAGGACGAGAAGCCCTCGTGGCTGTCGACCACCGTCGACACCCTGGCCGAGCGCATCCAGGTGCGCATCAACGGCGCGGCCGACGTCAATCCGATCAACCTGCTGGCGCTGGCGCTGCTGTCCACGCCCAAGCATGCGATGGGCGAGGCCGACCTGATCGCGCAGATCGAGCTGTGCAAGACCCTGCTGGTGGAGATGCCGTATTCGGGCCGGGTGACGGTGACCCCGCACTCTCCGGAGCGGATCATCGCCCACGCCGAAGAGATCAACGTCCTCACCCGCATCAAGCACCCGCTGGGCGACGTGCTCAGCGTCAGCGGCGATACCGCGGTGCTGCTGAGCTACTTCCGCAACAACGTGGTGCACCTGTTCACCGCATCGTCGTGGGTGGCCTGCTGCTTCCAGAACAACCGCCGCATGAGCCGCACCGGCCTGGTGCAGCTGGGCCGCACGGTGTACCCGTTCCTGCAGGCCGAGCTGTTCCTGCCGTGGACCGAGGACGAGTTCGCCCAGCGCATCGACCAGACCATCGACGTGTTCGTGCGTGAGGGCCTGCTGCAGAACGTCAACGAAGACGACGGCGGCATCCTTGCGCGCAACACCGGGCAGACCGACGAAGTGTTCCGCCTGCGCGCGATCGGCCACTCGCTGCAGCAGGCGTTCGAGCGCTATTACATCGCCATTTCGGTACTGGTGAAGAACGGCCCGGGCACGCTCGGCGCCGCCGAGCTGGAGAGCCTGTGCCAGCAGGCCGCACAGCGCCTGAGCCTGCTCTATGCACCGGCCGCGCCGGAGTTCTTCGACAAGTCGCTGTTCCGCGGCTTCATCCAGAAGCTGCGCGAGCTGCGCCTGGTGTGGCCGGACGAGAACAGCAAGCTGCTGTTCGACGAGCGCCTGGATGCCTGGGCCAAGGATGCCAAGTTCATCCTCGGCCGCGAACTGCGCCACACCATCGAACGGGTCAGCCCGGAAGCGGCGCGCCCGGACGAACCGGCACCGCAGGATTGAACCTGCGGCGCCTGTCGGGCCTGGCCACGTTGATCGCGGCCGGAGGCCTTGCGGTTACTTCGGTGCAGGCTGCAGAAGCCTGCGTTGACGACAGCCTGCCCGGGCGACTGGCCGATGCGCCGGTGCGCCTGTGTCTGCAGGCAGAGACCGGGCAACAGGCGCACTACCGCCTGTGGCTGGCCGGCGAGGCGCGTATCAGCGGTGATGAATCCGCCGCTCGCCAGGGTCTTGCCGGTGACTGGTACGGGCACCCGCTGGGGCTGCGCTGTTCCGGTGCCGACAACGTGCGGCGCTGCGACCTGACCGTGGACGGTGAGACGGCCTGGAGTGCGGAGCTGGCGCTGCCGCGTTGATGCAGGGCCCCATCCACGCATGGCGTGGATCCATAGGTGGCCGCTGTGCCATCGGCGTTCGGGGCGGCGTGGGCCAGTAGATCCACGCCATGCGTGGATGGGCCACCGGTTACGCCGGTTCGTCCGGAATCTGCAGGCTTTCCAGCTTGGTGATGCAGTCCTTCAGCTGCAGCTTGCGCCGCTTCAGGCGCTTGAACTCCAGCTCATCTTCGCCGTTGGCGGCCATGCGCGCGATCTGTTCATCCAGCGACCGGTGCTCGGCGCGCAGGGCGACGAGGTGTTCGACGATTTCGGCGGGGTTGTAGGTGTCCACGGTCTCCGAGCATACACAGCGACGATGACTGCCGGGAGAGGGGAATCCCGACCCCGGGTCCGGGCTGCCGCAAGCCGGTAGAATGGCGCCATGTCCGCCGTGATCTCCCTGCCCGATCCCCCGCAGCGCGTTTCGCGCGATCCGCGCGTGGCCGGGCACGGGGCGGACAAGCTGGGCAAGCGCCTGCGCCGCCAGGTCGGCCAGGCCATCGCCGACTTCGGAATGATCGAAGCAGGCGACAAGGTCATGGTCTGCCTGTCCGGCGGCAAGGACAGCTACACCCTGCTGGACATGCTGCTGCAGCTGCAGAAAAAGGCGCCGGTGCCGTTCGAACTGGTGGCGGTGAACCTGGACCAGAAACAGCCCGGTTTCCCCGAGCATGTCCTGCCGGAGTACCTTGCCGGGCTGGGCGTGCCGTACCAGATCATCGAGCAGGACACGTATTCAGTGGTCAGCCGGGTCATTCCGGAGGGGCGCACGATGTGTTCGCTGTGCTCACGCCTGCGCCGTGGCGCGCTGTACAACCATGCCAAGACGCATGGCTTCAGCAAGATCGCACTGGGCCACCATTGTGATGATGTGGTGGCCACGTTTTTCCTGAACCTGTTCCACCATGCCAAGCTGGCCGCCATGCCACCGAAGCTGCTCAGCGACGATGGACAGCACGTGGTGATCCGCCCGCTGGCGTACGTGCGCGAGCACGACATCGCGCAGTACGCGCAGGCACGCCGTTTCCCGATCATTCCCTGCACCCTGTGCGGCAGCCAGGAAAACCTGCAGCGTCGGCAGGTCGGCCTGATGCTCAAGCAGTGGGACCAGGACCATCCCGGGCGCATCGAACAGATCGCACGGGCGATGGCCGACGTGCGACCTGCGCAGCTGGCCGATGCCGCCTTGTTCGATTTCATGGCCCTGGGCCGCCGTGGCGATGCGGCACATGCCGATGCCTGGCTGGCCGACGCAGTTCCCGAGACGCCTGCCGTTTAAGGTCGGGCGCCCTTCTTCTTCAGACACCGGAATTCCATGTTCTTTCGCAACCTGACGTTCTTCCGCTTCCCGACCTCCACTGATTTTTCCGAAGTCGACACCCTGCTGCCGCACGCCCTGCTCAAGCCGGTCGGCGCGCTGGAAATGAACTCGCGTGGTTTCATCTCACCGTTCGGCCGCGAAGAGAAGGAAGCTCTCTCGCACCGCATTGCTGAACACCTGTGGCTGACCGTCGGTGGCGAGGACAAGATCCTGCCCGGCGCGGTGGTTAACGACCTGCTCGAGCGCAAGCTGGAAGAGATCGAGGAGAAGGAAGGCCGCCGCCCCGGTGGTCGCGAGCGCAAGCGCATGAAGGACGACCTGCTGCATGAGCTGCTGCCGCGCGCGTTCGTGAAGTCCTCGCGCAACGATGCCTTCATCGACCAGCTGCATGGCTACGTGGTGGTGGACACCTCCAGCCGCAAGACCGGCGAATACTTCATGTCCGACATCCGCGGCCTGCTCGGCAGCTTCCCGGCGATGCCGCTGAACGCCGAAGTCGCGCCGCGTTCGATCCTGACCGGCTGGATCGCCGGCGAGCCCCTGCCCACCGGCTTCAGCCTGGGCGAGGAGTGCGAGATGAAGGACCCGGTGGAAGGCGGCGCGGTGGTCAAGTGCCAGCACCAGGAACTGCGCTGCGACGAGATCGACAAGCACCTGGATGCCGGCAAGCAGGTGACCAAGCTGGCCCTGGTGTTCGAGGACAACCTGTCCTTCGTGCTGGGCGACGACCTGATCGTGCGCAAGCTGAAGTTCCTGGACGGCGCGCTTGACCAGCTGGAACATGCCGACGAAGACGGCCGCCGTGCCGAGTTCGATGCCCGCTTCGCCCTGCAGAGTGCGGAGATCCGTCGCCTGTTCCTGCTGCTTGAAGAAGCCTTCAAGCTCAGCAAGGCTGACTGAACAGGCAGGCCGTCGGCCGCCGGTCATCCGGCGGCCCCGCACGGCGCTATGCTGGGACCATGAGCCGTCTGCTGCGCCGCCTGATCTCGCCGGTCCCACCCGCCACCGTGCAGCGCGATACCGTTCGCCTGCGCCTGGAGGATGTCGAGATCGAGATACTGCGCGTGCGTGATCCGCGCGCGCGCCGGATCAAGCTCAGCGTCGATGAGCGCGGCGCACGACTGACGTTGCCGCCGCGTGCCAGCCTGGTGATGGGCGAGCGCTTCCTGGAACTGCATCGCGAATGGCTGGGGCTGCAGCTGCGCCACTACCAGGGGCACGGCCTGCCCGCCGCGTTGCAGCCCGGCGTCGAAGGGGTGCTGCCCCTGCGCGGCGAGTTGTTGCCACTGCGCTGGCAGGAAGGCCGCTACGCACGGCTGGAAATCGACGAACACGGTGCCTGCGTGCAATGGCCGAGCCGGGGCGGCGATGCGACCCTGCGCCGCCTGCTGCGCGAATTCTATGAAGCACAGACCCGCGCCGATGTCGGCCGCTGGTTGCCGAAGTACCTGCCCGGCCTGCCGCGCGCGCCCAGCCGCCTGCGGTTGAAGGTGATGTCCTCGCAATGGGGCTCGCTGGCCCCTGACGGCAGCATGGCGCTGGACCTGGCACTGGTACTGGGCCGTCCCGCCGCCTTCGAGTACGTGCTGGTGCACGAACTCTGCCACCTGATCCAGGCCAACCACTCGCCCGCGTTCTGGCACGAAGTGGAACAACGCTTCCCCGACTGGCGCGAGCAGCGCGACTACTTCCAGCTGGAAGGGCGACGCCTCAAGGCCATGCTCCGGCAGCTGCTGTAGCGCTCGCGCTACAGCAGCTGCCCGCGCATTCCTCCTCTACCCCCGCCTTCGGCGCGCCCCTTCAACAGAAAGGGCTCCACTCCAGAGAGGGTATCGAGCAGCCGAGCATGGGCTGCGGCTGCTTAAGCGCACACAACGCGCGACCCGCTTTGCTCGTGCTCTTCTTCTTCTCTTCCGTGGTGGCACGGAAACTGTCTGAGGTCGGGCGGGTGGGGCATGCAGGGGCGTTGGCGCCATGGATGGCGCCATCGAGCTTACATGGATGTACTTGCAGCGTCCCCTGCATGGCCCACCCGTCCGGCCAAGCACAGCTTTTGATTTGAACGGCCACCACGAGGGGCTCAGCCGTTGGCCGCAAACCTCATCGACCCGCACGCAGGGCCGCAGCCTCCGCCCACCGCGCCGCCAYGCGCGGTGCAGTGATGCATACCGCCTGATCGGTCACCGTGGTCACCGCCCGCTCCAGCAGCTGGATGTCCGCTTCATGCTGGCGCGCCACATGCGGATCCTCGAAGAAGATCGCACGCTGGCAACGACCTTCCAGCACGCGGTCGGCAATCTGCGCATCGCCCCCCATCGGACCGCTCTGGTAGCGCGTCACCCATGCCGTATCCGCGGGCCAGCCGCGGCTCCAGGCCAGCTCGTTCAAGCGCTGTCCGGTGGTACCGGTGGCTACACGTTCGCCGAAACGCGCCAGCACGTCGAAGTGTTCATCGGCGAACGCCAGCATCGCCGGCTTCATCGCATCGTGTGCGATCAACGCCAGCGTCTGCCCTTCGAACGCATGCAGGTCGTCGGCGCCGGCATCGGCGGCCAGGCCAGCATGGACGCGCTCCACCTCGATCCAGTCGCGGGCGGTGGCCACGGTGGAAATGAAAGGCTTGCCGTGGATCACGCACTGGCGCTTGAGCGCGGTCGCCTCGGGGAACACCGAGGAAGGATCCACCGGATCCATCAGATAGACCGCACCGTCCAGCGTACGCTCGGCGCCCATGCCCACCACTTCGGCCACCAGCTTCATCAACCCGCCTTCGCGACCGTACGGATAGCGCTGCAGGCCGTCGTAACCGGCAAGGAAACCGTTGCGCTGGATCGCATCGTGGGTACGTCCGACCGCACACAGCGTCACGCCCAGTTCGCGCAGCCCGGGTTCGCTGGCGCGCAGCCAGCGGAACAGTGCCGCGCGCGCGTCGTTGTGATGGAGACGGTTGGCGGCCAGGCCGATGCGCATCGAAAGCTCCGGGATCGGTAGAAGCGGCAGTGTATGTCGCTATTGACGGTTTCGGAGGGTTTTACAAATTTCCTCATTGTTGCTGGGAAGCGCGTCGCTAGCGTGACGGGAGGTCGTACCGCGATGCGGCCATGCCCCTGCATGCGACATGAGGATGTCCACCGTGAATGTCGCTGGCCCGTTGGCCCGCATCGTCGCCCTGTCGCTGTTGTCAGCACAGGCCTGGGCCGGACAGTGCGAAGGCCCCATCCTGCTTGCCTACCCCGCTGACCGTGCACCGTTGTCATCCAGTCTGGACGACACGCCACAGGGCCTGGTG
The DNA here is from genome assembly GCF_052114625.1 of Stenotrophomonas sp. 2YAF26. NCBI lineage: Bacteria > Pseudomonadati > Pseudomonadota > Gammaproteobacteria > Lysobacterales > Lysobacteraceae > Stenotrophomonas > Stenotrophomonas sp. 2YAF26. Next base: position 15,208 of record NZ_JBFRFC010000004.1, read on the forward strand.
GCCGTCTACCTGGCGCTGCTGCAGGAGCAGTACCCCACGCTGCGCGCCACACCGGTCGCGGCGCCGGCGCTGGCCGCCGGCGCGCTGCCTGCCGGGACCCAGGCCGTGCTTGGCTGGCCGCGTGCGCAGAAGCCGAAAGGCTGGATGGCCAGCGTGCCCTACCTGCAGGTGCCGCAGGTGATCGTGCGACGCCCCGACGCGCTGCCGATCATCGGCCTCGACGGACTGCACGGCCGCGGCGTGGCCAGCCCCGACATCGTGCCACTTGCCCGGATGCTGGAGGAGTCGGGTGCGGCCGTGCCGCTGCTGCAGGTGGCGACATTGGACACGGCACTGCGGCTGCTGAGCAGCGGCCAGGTCGATGCGGTGGTGGGCAACCTGGTGGACGTGGAAGCCACGCTGCGCAATCAGCCGGGCGACGCGCTGGACGTGGCAGCGCCGGCCGGCTTCAGCGATGCACTGGTATTGGCCGCACTGCCGGCGTGCGCGCATCTGGTGGCCCGCTTCAACCAGCTGCAGGCAGGCATGACACAGGAGCAGCGCGAGGCATTGCGGGCACGCTGGATCGTGACGTCCCCTCGTCGCGGCCACGCGCCGGTGTCGCCCCTGCGCGGGTCGATCGCTGTGCTGCTGGTGCTGCTGACGATGGGCCTGGTGTATGCGTTCGGCTACTGGCGGCTGCACCGCGAAGGCCTGCGCAGGCAGGCCCTGGAACAGCGCCTGCAGGACGTCACCGCCAACCTGCCGGCGGTGGTGTACCGGGCGCGGCGCAGCAGCACCGGCGAGTACAGCGTTCCCCATATTGCCGGCGACGTGCACGCGCTGTTCGGGATCAGCGTGGATACCGCGCGGGTCGACCATGGCAGTCTGCTGGCCGCAGTCCATCCGCAGGACCGCCGCTCGGTGCTGGCCTGCGTCGACGCCGCCGCACTGGTGCGCGGGCCCATCGACATCACTTTCCGCACGCGCGGCCCCAACGGCTGGCGCTGGGTACGTTCGCACGGGCGACCGATTGCCTGCAGCGACAGCGGCGTGGAATGGAGCGGATACTGGATGGATGTCACCGAGGCGCGCGCACGTACGCAGGCGTTGAACGATGCCCGGCGTGACGCGGAGCAGGATGCCGCCGCGAAGACCCATTTCCTGGCCACCATGAGCCACGAGATCCGCACGCCGATGAGCACGCTGCTGGGGATGCTGGAGTGCCTGGGCAGCGGCGCACTGGATGCGCGCCAGCGCCAGGTACTGGCGACCATCGATGATGCCGCGCAGATGCTGCGACAGATCCTCGATGACGTGCTGCACAGCCAACGCCTGCAGTCGGGGCCACGGTCACCGCAGTGCCTGCCCACCGATCTGGCCGGACTGCTGCGGGCGGTGCAGCGCCTGCTGGCTCCGGTGGCGGCAAGCAAAGGTCTGCATCTGCGCTGCGAGGTGGATCCCGCGCTTCAGCGTGGGTCGTTGGCGGATGCGCTGCACCTGCGCCAGATCCTGTTCAACCTGGCGGGCAACGCGCTGAAATTCACCCTGCAGGGTGGGGTGGACCTGCAGGTGCGGGTGCTGCACCAGCGCGAGCATGGCCAGGAGCTGCGGCTGCAGGTGACCGACACCGGCGTGGGCATCAGCCGCGAGCGCCAGCGGGCGGTGTTCGCAGCGTTTACCCAGGCCGATGCCTCCACCACCCGGCGCTTCGGCGGCAGCGGCCTGGGCCTGGCGATCTGCCGGGAGCTTGCGGCGTCGATGGGCGGGCAACTGCACCTGTGCAGCACGCCGGGCGCGGGCACCACGGTGTGGCTGGACCTGTACCTGCCGGCCTGCGACGCGCCATCGGCGGAGCATCGTGGCGAGGCCGCTGACCTGCCAACGCTGCCGCCGGTGCGGGTACTGGTTGCCGAAGACCATCCCACCAACCTGCAGCTGCTGGTCCGGCGCCTGCGGGAACTGGGCCTGCAGGTGCATGCCACCGCCAATGGCGAGCAAGCCTGGCAGGCGTGGCAGACACAACGGTTCGCGTTGGTCATCACCGACTGCCACATGCCGGGCATGGACGGCTTTGCCCTGGCCCGCGCCATCCGCGCCGATCCACGGGACGATGCAGCACGGGTACCGATCATCGCGTTGACCGCCAGCGTCCTCGACAGTACCCGCCAGGCCTGTCACGACGCCGGCATCGATCGCTTCATCGCCAAGCCGGCCGACCGCCCAGCACTGCATGCCACCCTTGCCGCAGTACTGATGCCGCCGGTCGGTCTGTCAGTGCGCCAGTAGCCGCGCGATGCTGGCAGCGGCGTCGCGACCTTCGGCCACCGCGGTCACCACCAGGTCGGCACCGCGCACCGCGTCACCCCCGGCGAACAGGCGCGGATGGGCGGTCTGGAAGGGCAGCTTGCCCTTGCCGCCGGCGAGGATGCGGCCGTTGGCCTGGCCCTCCACGCCATGCTCGGCCAGCCACGACGGCACGCTGGGCGAGAAACCGAACGCGATGATCACCACGTCCGCTTCCAGCAGCGACTCGCTGCCCTCGATCTGCACCGCGTTCTGGCGGCCGTTGGCATCGGGTTCGCCCAGGCGCGTCTCGATGACGGTGACGCCGATCACTTCGTCATCGGCGCCGGCTTCGATCGACAGCGGCTGGCGGTTGAACAGGAAGCGCACGCCTTCCTCGCGTGCATTGGCGACTTCGCGCGCGCTGCCCGGCATGTTGGCTTCGTCGCGGCGGTAGGCACAGGTGACCTTGGCCGCGCCCAGTCGCACCGCGCTGCGCACGCAGTCCATGCCGGTGTCGCCACCGCCGAGGACCACCACGCGCTTGCCATTGAGGTCGGGCAGGGCGATCTGGTCTTCCCAGCCGGCGATCGGGCGGCCCTGCGGGTCATCACCGCCGACGATGCGGCTGTTCTGCACCAGGAACGGCAATGCCGGCAGCACGCCCTTCAGGTCCTGGCCGTCGAGGCCACCATCGGTGTAGCGGTAGGCGCCGGTACCGACGAACACCGCATCATGGGTGTCCAGCAGCTGCTGCAGGCTGATGTCGCGGCCGATCTCCACGCCGAGGCGGAACTGCACGCCCATGCCTTCAAGCACGTCGCGACGACGACGGATCACGTCCTTGTCCAGCTTGAAACTCGGGATGCCGAACTGCAGCAGGCCGCCGACCTGTTCGTAACGGTCGTAGACCACTGCGGTGATGCCGGCATGCGCCAAGCGGTCGGCACAGGCCAGGCCTGCGGGGCCGGCACCGATCACGGCCACCGTGTGGCCGGTGGGCTGCACCGCCGTCATGTCCGGCCGCCAGCCGGTGGCCAGTGCAGTGTCTACGATGTACTTCTCCACCGCGCCGATGGTCACTGCACCAAACTCTTCCAGCGTGCAGCTGCCCTCGCACAGGCGATCCTGCGGGCACACCCGGCCGCACACTTCCGGCAGCGGGTTGGTGCTGTGGCACAGCGTGGCCGCTTCATGGATGCGGTTCTCCTGCACCAGCTGCAGCCATTGCGGAATGGCGTTGTGCACGGGGCACTTCCAGCTGCAGTACGGGTTGCCGCAGTCCAGGCAGCGGCCTGCCTGGTACTGCGCCTCTTCCTTGCCGAACTTTCCGTACAGCTCACCCCAGTCGCCGGAGGTGCGCAGTTCGACCGGGATGCGCTGCGGCATGGTCCGGGGCAGGTCGAGGAACTGGAAGGCGTGCTTGCGGCTCATGGCGGACTCTGTGGATTTCCGGATGCCGGCCAGCGGCCGGCACTACAGCGGTGGGGAGGCCGGTGCGCCCAGTGCATGCGGCGCATCCGTCACGTGCGGTGTGTCACGCCGCGCGGCGAAGGGTTTCGGTCAGCGACTCGATGCTGGCGGCCTTGGGTTTGACCAGCCAGAACTTGCCGATGTAATCGCGGAACTCGTCCATGATCTGCTGCGCCCAGATGCTGCCGGTCAGTTCGCGATGACGGCCGATCAGGCGGTGCAGGTGCTGGCGGTAGTTCTCGAACCCTTCGGCGGAGACGCGATGGATGTCGATCAGCTCGTGGTTGTAGCGGTCGACGAAATCGCGGTCCACGTCCAGCACGTAGGCCAGGCCACCGGTGAAGCCGGCACCGAAGTTGAGGCCGACTTTGCCCAGCACCAGCACCACGCCGTCGGTCATGTACTCGCAGCAGTGATCGCCTGCGCCTTCCACTACAGCCAGTGCGCCGGAGTTGCGCACGGCGAATCGTTCACCGGCACGGCCAGCGGCGAACAGCTCGCCACCGGTTGCGCCGTACAGACAGGTGTTGCCGATGATGGCGGTGCTGCGTGCCTCGAAGCGTGCGCCACGCGGCGGACGCACCACCAGGCGGCCGCCGGCCATGCCCTTGCCGACGTAGTCGTTGGCTTCACCCTCCACTTCCAGGTGCAGGCCGCCGACGTTGAAGGCGCCGAAGCTCTGTCCGGCGCTGCCACGGAAGCGCAGTTCCAGCGGCGATTCGGCCATGCCCTGGTTGCCGTGCGTGCGTGCGACGGCGCCGGCCAGGCGGGTGCCGATGCTGCGGTCGGTGTTGTGGATCAGGAAGCGATGCTCGCCACCGCGCTTGTGTTCGATGGCCTCGGCCAGCAGGCCGTCCATCTGCGTGGCCAGGCTGTCCGGAGATTCATACAGGCGCTGTGCGGCGCAGTGGCTGCCCGGGTAACTGGCGTCGGCCAGCAGCCGCGACAGGTCCACGCGCACGTCTTCGCGCGGCGAGACCTCAAGCTGGCGCAGCAGGTCGGTGCGGCCGACGATTTCCTGCAGCGAACGTGCGCCCAGCACCGACAGCCAGCCGCGTACTTCCTCGGCCAGCAGGCGGAAGAAGTTCTCCACGCGCTCGGGTTGGCCGGTGAAGTGGTTCTCGCGCAGGCGTTCGTCCTGGGTGGCCACGCCGGTGGCGCAGTTGTTGAGGTGGCAGATGCGCAGGTACTTGCAGCCCAGCACGATCATCGGCGCGGTGCCGAAGCCGAAGCTGTCCGCGCCCAGCAGCGCAGCCTTGACCACGTCCAGGCCGGTCTTCAGGCCGCCATCGGTCTGCAGCAGGGTGCGCCCGCGCAGGTCGTTGGCCACCAGCGCTTGGTGCGCCTCGGCGATGCCCAGTTCCCACGGCACGCCGGCGTAGCGGATCGAGCTGACCGGCGAAGCACCGGTACCGCCGTCGTGGCCGGAAATGGTGATCAGGTCAGCACCGGCCTTGACCACGCCCGCCGCGATCGTGCCGACGCCGGCATGGCTGACCAGCTTCACCGACACCAGCGCGGTCGGGTTGACCTGCTTGAGGTCGTAGATCAGCTGCGCCAGGTCTTCGATGGAGTAGATGTCGTGGTGCGGCGGCGGCGAGATCAGGCCGATGCCCGGCCTGGCATAGCGCAGGCGTGCGATCAGTTCATTGACCTTGTGCCCGGGCAGCTGGCCGCCCTCGCCGGGCTTTGCGCCCTGGGCGACCTTGATCTGCAGCACTTCGGCGTTGACCAGGTATTCGGCGGTGACGCCGAAGCGGCCCGAGGCCACCTGCTTGATCTTGCTCCGCTTGTCGGTGCCATAGCGCGCCGGGTCTTCGCCACCTTCGCCGGAATTGCTGCGGCCGCCGAGGCGGTTCATCGCAATGGCCAGCGCTTCATGCGCCTCGGGCGAGAGCGCACCGAGGCTGATCGCGGCGGTATCGAAACGCGGGAACAGATCGCTGGCCGGTGCCACTTCGTCCAGCGGTGTCGGCGTTGCCGCCGGCACCAGCTGCAGCAGATCGCGCAGCGCCGACGGCGGGCGCGCATGCACGGCATCGCAGTACTGCTGCCACGCACGCGGGTCACCGCTGCGCGCTGCGCGCTGCAGGGTGGTCACCACGTCCGGGTTGTACATGTGGTACTCGCCGCCGTGCACGTACTTCAGCAGGCCGCCGACATCCACGCCCTGCTGGGCGTCCCAGGCCTGCGCGCATAGTTCACGCGCGTCGGTATCCAGCCGCGCGAAGCCGGCGCCACCGATGCGCGAAGCGGTATCGGGGAAGCACAGCTCCACGACCTCAGGCTCCAGGCCGATGATCTCGAACAGCTGCGCACCGCGGTAGCTGGCCACGGTACAGATGCCCATCTTCGAGATGATCTTGGACAGGCCCTTGTAGATGCCCTTGCGGTAGCGGCGGCCGATCTGCGACTGCTCGCCGCCCTTGCTGAGCTTGAGGATGCCGCGACGACCCAGGTCGAACAGGGTCTGGTAGGCCAGGTACGGGTACACCGCCGTGGCACCGAAGCCGAGCAGGCAGGCCATGTGATGCGCGTCGCGCGCGGTGCCGGTCTCGACGATCAGGTTGACGTCGCAGCGCAGGCCCAGCCGTGACAGGTGGTGGTGGATGGCGCTGGTGGCCAGCAGCGCATGCACCATCGGCCGCCCGGCCACCGGGTAGCGGTCGGACAGCAGCAGCATCACCATGCCGTCGCGCGCAGCCTGTTCGGCTTCGACGCAGATGCGTTCGATGCCGGCACGCAGGCCTTCCTCTTCGCTGTAGGACAGGTCGAGCAGGCGGTTGGCCTGCACGTACTGGTCCATCTTCAGCAGCTGGCGCAGCTTGCGCTGGCTCAGCACCGGCGAGTTGAGGATGACGTGGTTCACCGTCTCCGGGCCGGCATGGAAGATGTTGGTCTCCTTGCCGAGCTGGGTGGACAGCGACATCGCGCAGTCTTCGCGCAGCGGGTCGATCGGCGGGTTGGTGACCTGCGCGAAGGCCTGGCGGAAGTAGTCGTACAGCGGACGGCTGCGCTGGCTGAGCACGGCCATCGGCGTGTCATCGCCCATCGAGCCGGTGGCTTCCTGCTCGGTCTCGGCCAGCGGCCGCAGCACCTGTTCCACTTCCTCGCTGCTGAGCTGGTACAGCTTGTGGTAACTGCGCAGCGTGCCTTCGTCGAATGGCTCTTCCACCAGCGACGGATCGATCAGTTCGGTCTGCAGGTAGGTGACGCCCTGCTGCAGCCACTGCTTGTACGGTGCACGGCCGCGGTTGATGCGGTCGATGGCCTCCGAATCGAGCAGGTCACCGCGCTTGAGGTCGATGGCGATCATCTCGCCCGGGCCGAGCTTGCCCTTGCGCACCACGCGCTCGGTCGGTACTTCCCAGACGCCTGCTTCAGAGGCGACCAGGAAGTGGCGATCAGCGGTCAGCATCCAGCGCGCCGGGCGCAGGCCGTTGCGGTCGAGGGTGCACACCGCGTAGCGGCTGTCGCAGGCGACGATGCCGGCCGGGCCGTCCCAGGGTTCGCTGTTGAGGCCGTGGAACTCGTAGAACGCGGCCAAGTCCGGGTCCTTGAATTCCAGCGACTGCGTTGCCGGCGGTACCAGGATGCGCAGCGCCTGGATCAGCTCCATGCCGGCGGACACCATCAGTTCCAGCATGTTGTCCAGGCTCTGCGAATCGGAGCCGTGCATGGAGATGACCGGATCGAACTCGCCGATGTCGAAACGGGGCGTCTTCCACACCTTGCTGCGCGCCTGCGCCCAGCGCCGGTTGCCTTCGATGGTGTTGATCTCGCCGTTGTGGGCGAGCATCCGGAACGGGTGCGCCAGCGGCCAGCGCGGCAGCGTATTGGTGGAGAAGCGCTGGTGGAACACGATGGCGCTGGAGGCCAGTTCGCGCCGTTGCAGGTCCGGGAAGAAGCGGCTGAGCTTGTCCGGCAGCACCATGCCCTTGTAGCTGATGGCGTTGGGGCTGAGCGTGGTGACGTAGTAGTCGGCATGCGCGCGCAGCAGCTGCTCGCTGCGGCGTCGGGCCAGGAACAGGGCCAGGCCGAAGCCGGCGTCATCCTGGCCGACGCCCGCATCGACAAACACCTGTTCGATGCGCGGCAGGGTGTCGCGTGCCAGTTGGCCGCAGACGCTGTCGTCGGTGGGTACTTCGCGCCAGCCGGCCACCCTGCAGCCTACCGCCTCGATCTGCTGCTGCAGCTGTACGCGGCAGGCCTGCGCGGCGTCGGCATCGTGCGGCAGGAACACCAGGCCCGCAGTGAAGCGCGCGCCGACGGCGATGCCGGCTTCGCTGGCCAGCAGTTTCAGGAAGGCATCGGGGCGGCGCAGCAACAGGCCGCAGCCGTCACCGGTGAGGCCGTCGGCAGCGACACCACCACGGTGGGTCATGCGCGAGAGCGCAGCGATGGCGGTATCGACCAGCAGGCGCGAAGGCTGGTCGTCGAGCTGGGCGACCATGCCAAATCCACAGGCATCGCGCTCGGAGCGCGGGTCGTAAAGCCCTTGGCGGTTGCGGGGGGCCATCTCTACCTCGATGCAGATTGAAATGAACGGGGACACTCCTGCCCGCTCTGTAGAGCACGCCCTGTACGTCATGGTGGAGTGTGCCGCGCATGGCGCGGCCCGTCGGGAAGCCGCTTGGCGCACGCCCATACGGCGTTGCTCACCTTGCGCAGGCACTCGCCTGCGCGGCGGCGCGCGCCTTGTCTGGCCGCACGCCAAGTGTCTTCACACTCACCCTGACGCACACGCCGTGCTCTTCCTGGAGCGCATCATGAGGCCACCGGATGCCTCGACTAGATCACAGGTTGCTGCAACGCCGCAATACACGGTTGCAGGCGCAACCAAAGCACCGGCAAACGCTTTGCCGGCGCGGGGTTCCTCAGCCGCAGCGGACGCCGCTGACCACGTCCTTTGCGTCCACTTCGATGTTCAGGCGGTCGCCCAGGAACTCCATCGTGGTGACGTCATTGGGGTGCAGCACGCGCAGCTGCTTGGCCGCGGCATCTTCCTGGGCCTGCTTGCCGAGCGTCTCGGTATAGGGCTGGCCGACCAGGCTCTGCACCTGGCTGGCGTCACAGTTGCCGACCGGCGGTGCTTCGGTGGCCTTGCCGGCTTCGTCGGCCGGGGCCTTGGCGGCCTCGGCGGCCTGCTGTGCGTGGGCGGTGGCCGAATCCTGCTCATCCAGCGACGGCGCCTGGCAGGCGGTCAGGGCCAGCACGGCCGGCAGCAGCAGGGCGGAGAGGGAACGGGCGCGGATCGGGAACGACATCATGACTCCGGAATGGAAGGGACGGTGAAAGGCCGAGCATAGCGGCGAACCCGCCCTCACGTGTTTGTCTTGCGTTATTGACGTGGCCACGCCGCGCCGATCGGCAGACTGCAGGCATGCCAGCAACCTCCTCACCCGAACGCACCGCCGCGCGCGCCGCCGGCCTGCGCTACGTCGATGACACCCAGCCTGGTTTCAGCCGCGTCCGCGCCGGTAAAGGCTTCTCCTATCGCGATGCCGATGGGCACGCCGTGCGCGATGCCGCCACGCTGCAGCGCATCCGTTCGCTGGCCGTGCCCCCGGCCTACACCGCCGTGTGGATCTGCGCGCATGCCAACGGCCATCTGCAGGCGACCGGCCGCGACGCACGGGGGCGAAAGCAGTACCGCTACCACCCCGATTGGGCGGCCGTTCGCGATGCGGGCAAGTTCGACCGCACCATCGCCTTCGGGGAAGGGTTGCCGAGCCTGCGCCGGCGGCTCAGCCGCGACCTCAAGCGCAGTGGCTTCCCTCGTGAGAAGGTACTCGCGGTGGTGGTGGCGCTGCTGGCCGACACGCTGGTGCGGGTGGGCAACGAGACCTATGCCAAGGAAAACAAATCCTACGGCCTGACCACCCTGCGCAACCGGCACCTGGACCTGCTGCGCGGCGGCCGCGTGCGGATGCGTTTCCGGGGCAAATCAGGACAACTGCATGAGGTGACAGTGGGCGACCGCAAGCTCGGCGCTCTGGTGCGCGGCGTGCAGCAGCTGCCGGGGCAGGCGCTGTTCCAGTACCGCGACGACGAGGGTGTCGTGCAGCCGGTGGATTCAGGGGCGGTGAACGATTATCTGCGCGAAGTGATGGGCGAAGACTTCACCGCCAAGGACTTCCGTACCTGGGGCGGAACGCTGGCGGCCGTGCAGACCTTCGCCGCTACCGGGCTGCCAGAACCGGCCAGCCAGCGCGCGCTGGCCAAGGCGCAACGCGAGGTGGTGTGCCAAGTGGCTGCGCGGCTGGGCAATACGCCAGCGGTATGCCGCAAGGCCTACATCGATCCGTGCGTGTTTGCCGGTTGGGAAAGGGGCGAGCTGACTGCACTGGCGGGCCTGCGCGGCCCGCGGCAGTGGGAGCAGGCGACATTGAAGGTCCTGCGCCGTGCGCGCCGCCTGGCCAAGCGCGCCGGCGCGTCGTAACGGTCAGCCGCAGTAGATGGCAGTGATGTTGTTGGTGCGGCCCTTCTCGATGGTGAGTCGTTCACCGCCTTCGCTGGCGGGCGGCACACGCGGACCGTCGTGACGCAGCACCTGCACGTGCAGGCTGTCGCTGTCGACGCGGGCGCGCTCGACGGTCGCATCCGATGCCGCCAGGCCCACCGCGCCGCGCACCATATCGGAATGGCACTGGCCGGAAATCACGCCATCGATGGGCTGGATCTGGGCGACGGGGCTGCTGCTGCAGGCGGCGAGAGCGAAGCAGACGGCGGCGGTGGCAATGGCATGTTTCATGGGGGACGTTCCTCGTGTTGTGGCCTGCAGGGTGCGACGACAGGCGTGGTGGCGGAATGAATGCCGTGCACGCGATGGACACGGTGCGCTCACTGCTGCCAACAGCCTGCGTGGAGACACTGCATGAGCGGCGCACGCCGCCCCCGGTACTGCGGCGCACGCGCCCCGGTAGTGCCGGCCGCTGGCCGGCAACCCCCATCCCCCCGAGGAGACCTGCATGGCCACCACCAAGAAGACCCCCGCCCGCCGCAAGGCATCGCCGAAGGTACGCAAAGACACCCAGGCGGTGCCAGCCGCCGCCGACGCCACTACATCCGAGCGCCCGCGCGTGGTGAAAACGGCGACCCGCAAGGCCGCCGCTTCCGATCCGCGCGCGGCCCGCGTGGCAGCGCGCCAGCGGCGCCTGCAGGACCAGGAAAAGTCGAAGGACCTGCGCGCGGCGAAGAAGGCAACGAAAAAGGCGACCAAGAAGACCGCCACCCAGGCTGGCCCACGCCGTCAGCCGGAGACGATGCCGGCGCAGCAACTGCCCAAGCCGGGCCATGAGCATGCGCTGGAACTGGCACCGCGCTTCCTCGCCCCGGACTACGTCGGCAGCGGCAAGCTGCAAGGGATGCGGGCGATCGTCACCGGTGGTGATTCCGGCATCGGCCGTGCGGTGGCGGTACTGTTCGCCCGCGAAGGCGCCGACGTTGCCGTGCTGCATCTGGACGAAGCCAAGGACGCCGAGTTGACCCGCCAGCATGTGGAAAAAGAGGGCGGCCGCTGCGTGGTGATCGCTGGCGACGTACGCGACCCCCGCTTCTGCAACAAGGCCGTCAAGCAGGTGGCCAAGGCGTTTGGCGGCATCGACATCCTGGTCAACAACGCGGCGTTCCAGCTGCACTGCGAACGGCTGGAAGACCTGGAAGATGCGCATCTGCAGGAAACCCTGCAGACCAACATCGGCGGCTACATCCAGATGGCGCGCGCAGTGCTGCCACACCTGGGCGAGGGCGCCAGCATCATCAACACCGGTTCGGAAACCGGTCTGTTCGGCAGCAAGGCATTGATTGATTACTCGGCCACCAAGGGCGCGATCCATGCGTTCACCAAGGCGCTGGCCAGCCAGTTGCTGCCGCGCGGCATCCGGGTCAACTGTGTGGCGCCCGGCCCGGTGTGGACGCCGTTGAACCCGGCCGACAAGCAGGCGAAGGATGTGGCCGAGTTCGGCAAGGACAGTGACATGGGCCGGCCGGCACAGCCCGAAGAACTGTCGCCGGCCTATGTGTTCCTGGCCTCGCCGGCCTGCGCCAGCTACATCAGCGGGGTGATCCTGCCGGTGATGGGCGGGCCGCGCGGCTAGCGCGCGGCAGCAACACCCTTGGGCGCGGCAGTGTAGAAGCCGGCGATGCGCGGTATGAACTGCTGCGGATTGGCGCCGACCAGATTGGTCAGCACGACAACGGCGAGTTCGCGCTCGGGATAGACGATGAAGGCCGAGCGCGCACCGCCCATGCCACCCACCTGCAGGTCGGGTGCGGTGTTGAACACCGGCCAGCCTGCGGCCCAGTCGCCGGCACTGCCATCATTGAGGTGTTCGGGCGACCACATCTGTTGCACCGCGCGCAGCTCCAGCAGGCGTCCCTCCTGCAGTGCAACCAACCAGCGCGCGGTGTCATCGGCCGTGGTGAGGATGCCGCCGCCGGCCCACAGGCTGGGCGGCATGTCGTAGAACCAGTGCGACAGGCGTGGCGTCGCATCCTTTGCATCGGTGGCGCGTGGCAGGTAGCTGTACATCGTCGCCGCATCCGGGATCAGGTCGTAGCTGTCGCCGAACGTGGTGCGTGCCATGCGCGCGGTGGAGAACTGGCCGGTGGCCAGGAAGCGTTCGTAGGGCATGCCGGATTGCCGCGCGATGATCCTCGCCAGCAGCAGGTAGTTGGTCTGGTTGTACTGGAAACGCTCGCCGGCCCTGGCCTCTGCCGGCAGCGCGCGGACCGCCTGCCATGCGTCCTGTTCCGAGCCCCCACCCAGCAATCCCTCTGCATCGAGGATGTCGGGCAGGCCGGAAGTGTGGGCGAGCAGCTGGCGCACCCGCACCGCCCGCCAGCTTTCGGGCAGGTCGTCGAGATAGCGCGCGATGGGCGCGTCCAGATCCACCCGCCCGTCCTGTGCCAGCTGCGCCAGAGCGACGCCGGTGAAGGATTTGGTGGCCGAGTTGAGCGGGAACCGGGTGCTGCGGGTGGCGACCACGCCGTTCTCGACGTTGGCCAGCCCATAGGTTTCCGACAGCACCACCTGGCCTTCCTTGACCACCGCGATCTGCAGGCCCGGGATGCGCTGTTCCTGCATGATCTGGCGGATGAAACGACGGGTCTGGTCGTTGGCCTGGTCCTGGTTGGCGGAGACGGCGGCGAAGGGCAGCAGGCTGATGATCATGAGCAGGGTTCGTAGCGTCTGGCGAGGCATGCGGGTTCCCGGAGGGCGGAAAGATCGGCGGCGGTGACGGCCGCCGCAGGCGACAGGCCATGGGTCGGATGCGCGCCCGGCGTAAAAGGTTTAAGCCGGCTGCGCGCCCTACCGTTCGTCGGCCCATGACTTCCGGGGGGTTGACTACAGGTGTCGTCATGGCAACAGTGGCGACACGTGTAGTCAAGGGAGTGTTGTCATGCGTGGCAAGACCATCGGGGACCAGGAACTGGCCCTGCTGCAGTATGTGGATGAGCAGGCACCGGCCAGCGTCGGCGAGGTCGCCAGCGGCTATGGTGAACCGCGCGGACTGGCCCGGTCCACGGTGTTGACGATGATGGAGCGCCTGCGCGCCAAGGGTTACCTGCAGCGCAGGCAGCAGCAGGGTGTCTACCGTTACCAGCCCACCCGTGGCCCGGAGAGCGTGCTGCAGGGCGCCGTTGCCCAGTTCGTCGACAACACGCTGCAGGGCTCGGTGTCGCCATTCGTGGCGTACCTGTCGCAGCGGCAGAAGGTCAGCGACAACGAACTGGCCGAACTGGAAGCGCTGGTGGCCGAACTGCAATCGCGTCGCCAGGAGGACTGAGCCATGGATACCTCGATGTTGATTCCGATGCTGGAACGGCTGGGTTGGACCAGCCTGCAGACCGTGCTGCTGGTGGCGCTGGTGTACCTGCTGTGCCGCGCGCTGCCGGCACTGTCGGCGGCCACCCGCTGCCGGTTGTGGTGGCTGGTGTCGCTGCAGGCGGTGGTCGGTCTGTTGTGGAGCCAACCGCTGCAGCTGGCCTGGTTGCCCGCACCCGATGCGGTGGCAATGACGACCGTGGATCTTGCGGCGGACGCGATATATACGATGGCACCGGAGGCATCGGCGCACCTGCTGGCGAACACGCCGATGGGTGATGTCGGCAGCACCCCGGTGGCCTGGTGGGCGTTGGCCCTGGCCGCGCTGTGGATGTCCGGTGTACTGCTGATGGCGTTGCGGACCTTCGGCGAATGGCGCCGTTGCCGTGCGCTGCTGGCGGCGTCGTATCCGTGCGAGGACCAGGCGCTGGTGCAGGCGCTGCAGCTGGCCTCGGATGCGCACGGCCTGCGCCGCGCGCCGCGCCTGTGGATGAGCGACCAGGTGGACGCGCCGCAGCTGGTCGGGCCGTTCCGTCCGGTGCTGCTGCTGCCGGCGGGAATGAACGCGCTGCAGGGCGATGCGCTGGACCTGGCGCTGACCCACGAGCTGCAACACCTGCAGCGTCGTGACCTGCAGTGGGGGCTGCTGCCTGCCTTGGCCCAGCACCTGTTCTTCTTCCATCCGCTGCTGCGCCTGGCCGTGCGCGAATACGCCCAAGCCCGCGAGGAAGCCGTGGATGCGGCGGTGGTCGGCCAGCACGGTGCCAGCCGCCATGCCTATGGCCGGTTGCTGCTGCAGCTGGGTGTGGCGCCGCAGCCACACCTCGGCGTGGCCAGCGCAGCGCCCAGCACCACCAGCCTCAAGCGCCGCCTGCTGTCGCTGCAGTCGCACCGGGCGTGCCCACGCCTGCTGGCCGTCGGCTTGACGCTGGTTGTATTGGCCGTGGGCGTGGCGCCGATGCGGCTGGTGGCCGCGCCGGTCCCGCCTGCACCGCCGGCACCGCCGCGCGCTGTGCCCGCGCCGCCGCCGCCGCCCGCAGCACCCCCGGCACCGGCAGCGCCGCCTGCCGCAGCGGTACCGGCAGAGCCGGCCGACTGGGCCGAGCCGGCAGAACCCGCCGAGCCTGAGGAACCTGCCGACGTCAATGAAGACGAGGAGCAGGACGCAGGCACCCATGCGCACTCGCAGACCACCATCGTCACCCATGGCCAGCTGGATCTGGGTACGCCGCCACAGCAGGCCTTCGTCCTCGTTGATCACGGCCAGGCGTTCGCCAATGCCGGCATGGACGATGTGATGCAGGCGCGCAGCCGGCTTGGTGACGGCCCCGCCCTGTGGTTCCGCCAGGGCGACAAGCGCTACGTCGTGCGCGATCCGATGCTGATCCAGTCGTTGCAGCGTGCCTATGCCGGCGCCGTCGACCTGAGCCGCCAGCAGAGTGAACTGGGGCGCCAGCAGAGTGTGCTGGGTCGTCAGCAGGGCCAGCTCGGCCGCGAGCAGGGCGAGCTGGGCAGGCTGCAGGGCGAAGAGGCGCGTGAAATCGCCCTCGCAGCCGCACGGGCTGCACGCAGTGCGATCAACGATCGCGACATCAATCGCGAAGCGGCAGCCGAAGCGGCGCGGGCCACCCGTGGCGCGGTGGACGATGCGAAGATTGCGCGCCAGGCCGCGGCTGAAGCACAGCGCGCATCACAGGTTGCCCGCAACCAGGCGCTGCAGTCCGAGCGTAGCCGCGAGATGAGCCGACTCGCCAGCCAGCAGGCCGCGCTGGGAAGCCAGCAGGCGGCACTGGGCAGTCAACAGGCCGCGTTGGGTGAGCGCCAGGCACGGCTGCAGGCACAGGCAGCGAAGCAGGCAGAGCAGGTCATCGCGCGTGCGCTGGCCAGCGGCAAGGCCGAGCGGCTCTGACAGAGCGGAGCGCCGGGCCATGCCCGGCGCCCGCAGCGGCGCGTATGCGAATGGAATCCGCCGGGCAGGGCCCGGCGCTACCCCATCAGCCGCAGCTGGCGCGCTCGATACGGTTCTGTGCGTCCACCTGCACGGTCACCCGGTCCTGGCGGAAGTCCATGGTCACCGCCATCCCCGGTTTGACCACGCGTGCGTTGCGCGCGCCACTGTCGGCCACCAGCTTCTTGATCGTCGCTTCGTCGGCGGTCTTGCCGGTGAATGCGTCCAGCGCCTCGGGGCGGCACTCCTGCGGACCATCGGACACCTTGGCCGGCAGGCTGCCGGCATCGGCAGAGGCGTTGCCACCGGCATGGCTGCAGGCGGCCAGCGGCAGGATGGCCGCAAGCAGCAACAGGGGGGATCGACGCATGGCAGTACTCCTGGGTGGTGTTCAGTAGCGGCAGTGTCGCCGAGCCCTGTGTCAGTGATGTCAACGCGGCCTGGATCCGCCCTCTCCGTTCATCCGCTTACCAGCGCCAGGGTCTCCCGTTCGCGCTGCTCTTCCCGCACCAACCGCTGCAGCAGCAGCGCCAGGGTCACCACGTCCTGGTGGTTGTGGTCGGCCACCCGGCGCAGATTCAGCGCATCGCCGCCGCGCAGGAAGCGCAGCCATGCGGCGGGGGCTTCCGAGCCGGGCAGGTCATCTTCGCGCACCACGCGCAGCAGTTGCCGCTCGATGGTGGACAGCTTGCAGTTCTCCCACGTACCGCGGTAACGGCGGCGAGTGGGATACAGCAGGTCGACATGGTCCAGCGCGGTGATGGGATCGGCCTGGCGGGCCAGCCGATAGCGCGTCTTCAGCAGAGGGGCGTCGTAGCTGCGGCCGTTGTAGCTGCAGAACACGGTATGCGGCTGCAGCCAGCCGGCGAAAGCGGCCAGCATCTCCTCCTCGGCAGCCATCGTCGACATCAGCAGCTGGCGGATGCGCAGGCCTTCGCCACGCTGCGGGCACACATGCCAGTCGGCGGCACCGATCATGAAGGCGCGAGTGCCGGTGCCGCCGGCCAGGCCGGTGGTCTCGGTATCGAAGAACAGCAGGTCGCGCGCAGCCACGTGCTCACCCTCGCGCTTGGCGAAGGCCAGCGACAGCGGCATGGCGGGAATCGGCTGCGGCAGCAGTGACTCGATCAGGAACAGGCCGGGCGCAATCTCGTTGCCGGGCAGTTGGCGATCCTGCGCGCTGGCGCGTGCCGGCGCAGGGCCACCCCGCGAGCGCATGCCGAGCAGGCGATGCAGGCTGCCGACCTCGGGCCGTCGCAGTGCTGCTGGCGCAGGCGTGGTGGTGGCGGTGCCGGTCGGCTTGTGGCGGATCTCCTGTTCCACCCAGGCAAACACCGAACGCTCGGCCGGTGGCTGCCGCGCATCGTTGGCGGCCATCAGTGCCGGCGGCGTCTGCTGCGTCGGCGCGGCAGGCGTGGCTGCTTTCGGGTCACCGGCCTGCTTGCGAAGCAGCCGCAGCTTGTCCAGGCTCAGGCTCACGGGGCGATCAGCTCCATCGGGTCGCGTGTGCTCACCACCACATCGGCCACCTGCTGGCAGGCCTGCGCATCGAACAGGTCGAGCACGCGCAGCGCCAGCGCACGTGGCGAGGTTTCATCCTGTTCCTGCGCGGCCAGCACCGGACCGACGCAGGCCGGGCAACCCGCCTTGCAGTCGCAGCGCTGTACCAGTTCGCGCGCGCGCTGCACCAGCTCGGCCTGGCGCTGCCACAGCGGCTCGCTCAGGCCGACGCCACCGGGGAAATTGTCGTACAGGTATACGGTCGGCACGAATTCCTGCAGCAGTTCCACCGCGCCAGGCTCGCCATCGCTGCCCCGCAGCTGGCCGCGCCCGCTTTGGTCGGCAATCGCGATCCAGGTGCCATCGCCGTTGCCCACCGACTTCTGCAGGTCGCGCGCATCGGCCATCACCGCCACCGTGGCTACGATGTGCAGTGCATAGGCGGCGCCGAGGAACCCATCCAGCGCATCCTGCTTGCTGGCGAAGGCGCGCAGCAGCAGCGCCTGCGGCAGCTGCCACCACACCGCGGTGGTGTGCAGTTCCTGGTCGGGCAGGTTGACCGGGCCGTAGCCGATGTTCTCGTGGGTGTAGTAGCGGATCTTCTTGTAACCGGCCACGCGGCGCACCACGTGCACTTCGCCATGGTGCGAATCACCACGGCCGGCCACGCCGCCATCGAAACGGTCCAGCACCTTGAGCTTGGTGAAGTCGATGCTGTCGGTGTAGTAGTCCACGTGGGTGCGGGTGACGTAGGCCTTGCGGCCTTCCCAGTCCAGCGTTTCCACCTGGTAGGGCGTGGACTGCACCATGTGGATGGCGCCCTCGTACAGGGTCAGCGCGGCAGCGGAGTAGTCCACCTCGGCGATGATCTGCTGGCGGCCATCGCTGCGGTCGACCACGACGAAGTTGCCATCGGCCACGGCGCGCAGGCTGACTGCGTTGGCCGGATAGCTGTCGGCGATCCACTCCCAGCGTTCGCCTTCGCGGTGGATCACTTCGGTTTCGGCCAGTGCTTCAAGGAACACCTCCGGATCGATCGGGCCGAAGCCATCGCCGACCCGGAACGGCAGTTCGAACGCCGCGCAGCGGATGTGATCGAACAGGATCAACGGCTGGTCGGGCGCGATGCGTGCGTGTTCCGGCGACGCCTCGGCGAAGAAGTCCGGATGGCGCACCACGTACTGGTCCAGCGGCTGCGAACTGGCCACCATCACTCCGAGTGCTGGCTGCTGGCGGCGTCCGGCGCGGCCGAAGCGCTGCCAGGTGGCAGCCACGCTGCCGGGATAACCGTTGAGGATCACCACGTCCAGGCTGCCGATATCCACGCCCAGTTCCAGCGCCGAGGTGCTGACGATACCGTCGATGTTGCCCGCCCGCATCGCACGCTCGGTCTCGCGGCGCTCGGTGGGCAGGTAGCCGCCGCGGTAGGCGCGGATGCGTGGTGGCTTGCGCGGGTCGTGGTCGAAGATGTCCTTCAGGTACTTGGTCAGCACCTCCACCATCAGCCGGGTCTGCGCGAACACCAGCGTTTTCAGGCCGGACTTGATCGCGATGCGGGCGATGCGGTTGCTCTGCGAGCGCGCCGAGGCACGCAGGCCCAGGTCGGGGTTGATCACCGGCGGATTCCACAGCAGCACCTGCTTCGGCCCGCTGGGTGCACCGGATTCGGTGATGGCGGTGACCGGTGCTTCGATCAGCGCCTCGGCATGCGCCTGCGGGTTGCCGATGGTGGCCGAGCACAGGATGAACTGCGGTTGCACCCCGTAGAACGCGCAGATGCGCTTGAGCCGGCGCAGCACGTTGGTGACATGGCTGCCGAACACGCCGCGATAGGTGTGCACTTCGTCGATGACGATGTAGCGCAGGTTCTCGAAGAACTGCGCCCACTTGGTGTGATGCGGCAGGATCGCCTGGTGCAGCATGTCCGGGTTGGAGACCACGATGTCGCCATGCAGGCGGATCGCCTGCCGCGCGTCGCCCGGGGTGTCGCCGTCGAAGGTGAAGGCCTTCACCCCGAGGTCGCCGGCGCGGTTGAGCTCCAGCAGTTCGGCCACCTGGTCCTGGGCCAGTGCCTTGGTCGGGAACAGGTACAGCGCCTTGGCCTTGTCCTGCATGGCGGCGCTGACCACCGGCAGGGTGTAGCACAGCGACTTGCCGCTGGCAGTGGGGGTGACGATGGCCACGTGCTCGCCACGCTGGCTGGCCTCCCAGGCCTCTGCCTGGTGGCTGTAGAGCTGCTCGATGCCGCGTGCCTTCAGCGCGGCGGCCAGCGCCGGTGGCACGGAATCGGGAATCGGCGCATAGCGGCCTTCGCGGCCGGGAATGGCGAAGCTGCCGGTGATGCGATCCTGGTAGCGGCGCTGCAGGCGTGCACTGAGCAGTGCGCCATCGCGTGCGGGCAGGCCATCACGGGTGGCGAGCTGCTGCTCCGCATCGGCGGTGCGCTTGGCGAGTTCGTAGGCCATGGGAAGTGGATTTTCAGGGGATCACATGGCACCACAAATGGGTCTCACGATGTGAGACATCCGCAGCGGGCGGCGTGAACCATTCAGCGCGTTGGTGGCATGCGTGCAGCCAGTGCCGCGCTGCGCCGTGCGTGGCACCGCAGGTGCCGGCGCCACCGATGGATGGCCTGCACCAGATGCCACAGCCCGGTGGCGGCGGTGAGCGGCCACCACACTCCATGCATCAGCCTGAGCGCATCACGGGTGTGCTGCCGGGAGATGCCCGCCGGCAGTTCGACGAACATTCCGCCGAACAGCAGTACGCACAGCATCAACCCCAGCCATGCCAGGCTCCACGTCGCCCCAGCGGAGGAAAACCGGACACGGTCCTCGGCCAGGGACCACTCCCGGCCCGCGCCCAAGACCATGCCATCGCATTGGCGGATATCCAGTGTGAGGTGCTGCCCACTACGGAAACGCTTGGACGCCAGCCACTCCGCAGGCAGCTGCACGCGGTGGTCGCTGCCCAGTAGCCAGCAGGGCGGATGGTGTGGGTGCAGCATGAGCTTGTTGAGCCTGCCGCTGAGCTGCAGAACCGGTTGCGGCGCACCTGGGCCACGCTGGCGTGGCCATGCCATCCACACGGCGGTGCCGGCCACGGCGCACAGCGGAAGACCCAGCAACAGCCGCCACCACAGCGCGACGTCGATCTGCAGCGCGGGCAGCGCCGCCAGCGCAAGCAGCGCGATGACAATGCCCGGCCAGCGAACGCCATCACCCCGGCGCATCGCCACTTCGGCCGCCGTCTCCAGCCGCTGTCCGTGGACCGCGCACGCAGCAATTGGCCGCACGATGCGCCGTTTGCGTTGCAGTGGTCCCTCGAAGGCGGCCGCATGCTCGGCTTCCTCGGCAGCCACCCGGTGCCGGGCACCGACAATGTGGAATCCATTCAAGCGGACTACCAGAGCGGCGTCGCCAGCCAGGACGACCTCTGCGTGATTGTCTACGGCAACATGCTGCCAGGCATCGAATGGCAGCAGCACGGCAACGTCACCGAGCCCGGCCGAATGGAAGGGGCGGTTGCCGAAGCCAGACGGTCCGCTGAAAGCCCCCGACAGCACGCGCACCTGTGTGTCGTGCGTCCGCCCGCTGAGCGCACGCAGCGTGGCAAGTGCAGCATCTTCATCTTCGGTGAGCGGACGTGAGGGGGGATTGCGCCGCAGCAGGTGCAGGGCAGCGCGTGCATCCGACGCCCACTGCAGGTAGCAGGCCACCAGCATCGCCAGCAGCACCGCAAGCAGGAGGAGGGTCGCAGCGGGCGACATCAGCAGCATCCCAGCAGGCGTGAGTGATCGCAGCAGCGGGGCGGTGGCAGGCTCATCGGCGTGAAGGTGCTCAGAGGGGCCTGCAGGCTCATGGCATGCTTCGGCGTGCGCAATGCAAATCATTGCAAGGTGCGTGGCGGCTGCGCGGAACCGTGAGGACGGGCACAAGCTGAACGCCGGCGGCGCCCCCAACGAAATCTGAAGCCCGCACCCGTATCCTCGGCATCTGGACGCAACAGGCAAGGGCCGATGGCTGTGGCAAAACGGGCAACGCAGGGAGCACTTCTGGCCGGCATGCTGCTGGCGGGCATCGCGCACGCGCAGCAGACGACGCCGGTGGCCGTACCCGTGCCCACGCCTGATCCCGTACCGGCGCCTGCCGTGCCGCTCGCCGCTGATGACGCGCCCGTGGTCGTGCCGCCTGCGCAGGGGAACGTCACCACGCTGGGCGAAGTGCGCGCGCTCAAACCCGAAGACGACCAGCCGCTGGACCTGTACCGCTTCAAGAACCCGATGCGCGCGGAGAACAACCGCTTCAGCCGCGACTGGAGTGAGCCGCCCTCGCCCGAGCAGGTCAGCATGGGCGGCGGTTACATCATGATGGGCGTGGTCAAGGGCGTGATGGCTGCGGCCAAGGGCCTGAACAAGATCACCGGCGGCCCGGACCAGATCCAGTCGGCCATCGCCCGGCCGCCACCGGAACTGAGCGCCGAGCAGCAACGGCGCGCGCTGCAGTTCTGCGCCCAGCAGGACGGTTGCGGCGCGCCTCCGGAGAAGTAGGCGTTATCCTGCGGGCCTTCCCTTCGAGGCTGCCTGGATGCTGCTGCGTACCCTGTTCCTGCTTGCAACGCTGAGCCCGCTTGCCGCGTCCGCCAGCGACCTGACCGATGGCGGTTCGTGCCGCAATGGCGCGTTCCCTTCGGAACAATCGGGCTTTGCCCTGGCCAAGGTGGTGGGCACGCCGCGCCTGTACCTGCTGGGCGACATGGACGGCTGCCCGGCCAAGGGCGAACCCGCCTGCAGCCAGCGCAGCTACGTGGTGAGTGGCGATACGGTGGTGACCGGGCGTGATCTTGGTCGCTACCGCTGCGCGTTCTTCCCGAACAAGGTGGGTGGCAGCGCAGGCTGGGTGGATCGCAGCAAGCTGCAGGCGTTGCCGGTACCCGCGCCGACGCTGCAGGCCTGGTCCGGAGACTGGAAGGACAGTGACAACGGCCTGCGCATCCGCGTGCGTGACGGCCAGCTGCACGTGGAAGGCGATGCCTACTGGCCCTCGGCCAACCCGACACCGGCAGAACGCCCGGGCGGCCCGAACATCGGCGCGGTAAGCGCACAGGCAGTACCGCGTGGTGCCCAGGTCGACTTCGTGGAGGACACCTGCACGGTGCACGCGCAGCTGCTGGGCGATGTGCTGATCGTGGCCGACAACAGCGAGTGCGGCGGCATGAACGTGCGCTTCAACGGTGTGTATCGGCGCAAGTAGAGCCACGCCTTGCGTGGATGAAACGCGCGGACGGCCCGGCGCCAACCAAGGCGGGCATCTACCCTGCACGGCATCAGTAGATCCACGCCATGCGTGGATGGTGTTCGCGACTCAATCGGTGGGGTCAGAGCCCTTTCGCAGGCGAAAGGGATCCGACCCCGGGATCAGCGTCGGCGCTCCAGCCACCACAGCAGCGATGCGCACAGTACGAACGCCAACCACCACGGCCAGCGCGGCCCTGGTACACGCTGGCTCGCCTGCGCGGTTGCCGGCGCCGCAGTGGCCAGCCGTTGCGTGGTGGCATCGATCATCGCCTGCCGATGCATCGCAGGGGCCTGCTTCGGATCGAACACGTACCGCCAATGCGTGCGGTCGCCGTGCTGCAAGCGCTGCCAACCAGCTTGACGCGGCCACCAGCCCGCGCATCGTGCTGTGCCGGTGGTGCTGTCGACAATCAGCGGCACGCCATCGCCGCGTCCGTCGAAGGCCCGCAGCGGTGCCTGCACGCCGCACAGTGACTGCCGCTCGCCGGCCCAGGCCAGTGCCTGTGGCGACCACGGTCCTTCGGTACCGGGCTGCGCGCGAGCGAGGGAGGTGAACACCGTGCTCCACAACTCACCGTGGCGATCCTCGCGACCGGCCAGTACCCAGCGCCAGCTGTCAGTGATCGGCAGCAGCCCGATGCGTCCCTTGCCAACGGCGCGCCACCCACCGATGGGCTTGCTGTCGCGATCCTGCAGCAGGGGGCGGCTGTCGGCTGCCTGCAGCGCCAGGTACTCCAGCGCCGGCAGCGCCGCGGCGTGCGACGCGCGGTCGGCGTCTTCGCCATCAGCGGTGGGCAGAGTGCCGGCGGCAAGCGGCCCGCGACGTGCCTGCAGCATCGTTGCGTCACCCTCGCCGGGCATTGCCGCAACCTGGCTGCCGGCATCGCCCTGCACGGGCAGGCCGAGATCGCGCAGGCGTTGCCGTGCGCTGGCTGATGGCGCGCCGGTACTGCGCACCAGCAGGCCGAGGCCATCGCGCAGGGCCTGGCGCACGGCCGCCAGCTGAGCGGCACCGAGCGCAGCCAGGCTGCGTTCGTCGAGCAGCAGCAGATCGCTGCGCGCCAGCGTGGAGGCGTCCAACGCCACGTTGCCGTCGCCCAGGCTGAGGCCTGCGCCGGTCTCGGCCTGCACCTGTACGCGGATGCCGGCATCGGTGGCCCAGCGCCGCAGGTACTTCAGTTCGGCGCCGGGGGCAGCCGAGCGCACCAGCACGCGCAGCGGAGCGGCGGCCCGTGTCTGCTGGGGCACCGGCACGCTGTCGGCCACATGGCCCTGCGCATCCAGCAAGCGCAGCTGGAACACGCTGCGGCCTTCGGCGCGGGTGACGCCGCTGAGCTGTACACGGCCATCCTCTGCCAGCGTTGCACGATCGACCACGGCACCGGCCGGGTCCAGCAGTTCGGCCTGCGCTCGGTCTACGCCGCGTGCCTGTGCGTGTACGTCGAAGCGCGCACCGGGAGCGGTGTCCACGGGCGGCTGCAGGGCGATCCAGCCGTTGGCTGCAGAGGATGCCTGCCAGCGCGTGTCGGCGGGCAGTGCGGCATCGCGGTCACGCGCGGCCAGGCCGGCACCGATCAGTGTCACCGTGGAGGACGGATAGCGGCGCAGTGCGGTGGCCAGGTCCGGCACGCGCGCTGCACCGGCCATATCGGTTGCTTCCGGCAGCAGCACCCGGGTGCCGCCGGTGGGCAGTGCACCGGTCTTGTTGGCCCCGGCGCCGATCACCACCAGGCCGGCCAGGGAGGCGCGCTGTGAGGGCGGCAGCAGGCAGACGTACAGCAGCGCAGCGGCGGCCGCCTGCAGCGTGAGCACGGCGATAAGACGGCCGCGCCTCTGCGTGGGCGAACGCAGCTGGCGCGCACTGGCGACCAGCACGATCAGCGCCAGCGCCACTGCGACCCACACGTTCAATGCCGATGTGCTCATGGCTGTGCCTGCAGCGCATCGAGGTAGCGCTGCCCCATGGCATCGGCCGCACGGCGTCGCATCACCTGCGGCAGTGGCCGCTGCAGTGCACGCCACAGCTGCGCGCGCAGGCGCTGCCGGCACTCGGTGCAGCCGGGGTCGATGCGTAGTTGTTCGATGGCGGCAGCCAGGTCCAGTGCATCGGGCAGGAAGGCGTTGTTGCGCTGCTGCCAGGCGGCCAGCATGTCCAGATCGGGCGTGCCGTCCTCGTCGCCCAATCGCTGCCAGGCCTCGACGACGGCAGGATCGGGCGGCGTGCGCGCGGCCAGCGGCAGATCGCGGCTGGCCAGCCCGGCACGGTCGCCGCCCAGGCGCCGGCTCTCGTCGATCGGCGGCAGCTCCGGGCCGACGCGCGCCAGATAGATGCGCTCGGCCTGCTGCACCTGCTTGATGAACGCCAGCGCTTTGTAGGCAAACGGCAGGGCCTGCTCGGGGCGGCCCTGGCGCAGCTCGCCTTCGGCCGACCACATCTGGTCCAGCGCGGCCTTCAAGGTGGCGCGTGTCTGCGGGTCAAGCAGCGTCGCCGCCTCGGCGTGGTCGTGGGTATGCCCGTACTCGGACAGCACGTCGGTGGCGCTGCCGAACACCGGTGGCGTGTCATTGCCGCTGGCTGCGCCACCGTGGTCGTGGCCGTGCTCGTCGTGTGCGCCGGCCTCGGCGCCGTGACCGTGCTCATGATCGTCATCGTGTGCGTCTGCCGCCGGCGTATCGCTGGTGGGCAGGTCGCTGGTCGGCGGTGGCTTCGGCGCGCCCTCGCTTTCTTCGCCCAGGAACTGGCCGTAGCGCAGCCGCAGGATGCGCTGGTCGACGCCGATCGCATCGCTGCGCTTGACGAAGGTATCGGCGGCTACGCTCCGGCGTTCGCGGATCAACGCCTCGGCGTCGATGATGATCTGCCGCTGGCTGCGGAAGTACGCGGGCAGGGTCTTCTTGATGCGGCCTTCCAGTTCGGCACCGAGCACGGCCTCGGCGCTGGGCAGGCGCAGGATCACGCTGCTGCTGCGGCCGACCTGTGCTGCCGGCGCGTGGTTGTCGCGCACTTCCAGCTGGGCGATCACATCGTTGCCGGGCTGTGCGCCCAGCGCGGCCAGATCAAGGGTATGGGCAAAGCGCCGTGCCTTCACCTCGCCGCTGCCGCTGAGCGTCACGCTGCGGCGCACGAAGGTGATGTTCTCGCCGCTGCCCTGGGTGATGGTGATCGACAGCGTCGCCCGCGCGGAGACGCCATGATCGTCGCCGGCCTCGAAGCGCAGCGTCCACTGCCGTTGCCCGGGGGGGCCCAGCACCAGGCTGGTGGCAGGCTCGATCACGCGCACCGTCGGCGCACGGTCGGCGACCACGTCGAGTCGATGCAGGCGGGTTTCGGCCAGCGCCGGTTCGCTGACCACGCGATACAGCACCGGGGTACGCGCTACGTCCTGCGCCTGCCATTCACCATTGCGCTCGCGCAACGGAAGGCGTCGACCGTCGTGGAACTGCAGCCAGGCGTTGCTGGGTGCACGGTCGAAGCGCAGTGACCAGGACAGGCGACTGTCGGCGGCGACCTTGGCGTCGAGTGCGTTCTGCGTACGCGTGGGTTGGCCGGTGTAGGCCGGTGCGTCGATGCGCAGTCGAGTGGACTGCAGGCGCAATGGACCGGCCTTGGCGCTGCTTTGCGGCGAGGCAGGCGCCGTTGGGCGCGGTGCGCCGCTGCGCGGCCAGCCCAGTGCCAGCACAGCGACGGCGATGCCGCCAATCCAGCACAGCGCCACTGCCCTGCGTGGCCAGCGTGGTCGCAGCTCGGGGAGGTTGTGTTCAAGCGCAGCCAGCACGTGCGTGCGCTGGCGCTGCTGCAGTGGGTTGAGCGCAGCGCCATCGGCAAACAGCAGATCGGCACTGTCTTCGCTGGCGCCACTGGCATCGAGCCTGCGCTGCAACCAGCGTCGGTCCAGCTGCCGGGCGCGCATCGTCGCTGCGGCCGCAATGATCAGCAGGGCCACGGTTGCCACGACGCAGGCGATATCGAAACCGGACACGCGCAGCGCGAGTGCCGCTGACGCCAACGTCCACGGCAGCCCCAGCAGCAGGGTGATCGCCGCGCGGCGCCGACGTGCGCGCTGCCATGCCTGTTGCAGCGCCTTCATGGTGCAGCCCTGCGTCGCGCGCTGCTCGCCATCCAGCGCTCAAGCGCGAACAGCAGCACGATCACCAGCAGCAGCCACGCGGTGGGTTCGCGCAGGGGCGGCGTTGCGGCGGGCAGGGCCGCCTGGGGTGGTGTCTGGTCCTGCGCATCACCCAGCTGCGGCGTTGATGGCGGTTGCAGGGCCTGCAGCAGGTCGCGCGGCAGGCCGTCATCGCGCAATGCACTGTTGCGGGCCACGTTCCATTCGCCGGGCAGATGCAGCAGGCGGCCCTGGCCGATGCGCTGCTGCCACAGCAGCGGTGCATTGTCTGCTTCGCGCAGCAGTACGGGTGCACCCGCTGGCGGTTTCGCAGCGGTCAGCACCGTGCCGCCCTGCTGCAGCCAGCGCTGCCAGGAGCCAGGCAGCGCATCGGTGGCGGTCCATACGCCGATCTCGCCGCGGGCAGGCAACGCGTCGTCGGCCAGGGGGGCCGCCAATGGTTGCGTGCCCCACGCGCGCTGCAACGCGCCCAGCCATTGCAGCGCAGCCGCCGGTGCATCGCTGCGCGTTCGAAGGCGTGGTGCCGGGGAAGCGTGTGGCGGCGCGGTGACGGCCAGCGCGTGTGGCTGCCACTGCACCTCGCGCGACAGCTGCAGGCGGGCACCATCAAGGCCGGGCAAGGGATCGGGTACGTGTACGGTCAGCGCGGTGCCGGCCGGCAACTGCGCGTCCAGCTCGCGCAGCAGGCTGGGCAGGGCAGCAGCGTCTGCCGGCGCGGGCTGGTCGATGGTGGGGAAGCCCGGCGCCAGCCAATGCCAGTTGCGCGCATCGGTGCTGCCGCGCAGCGCGGTCGCGTCCAGGCCCGGTGCCACCACCGTCCACGCTGCTGGCACGGGCGCAGGACCGGTCAGCGCCGGGCGCGCCAGCAGCAGGGCCAGTGCGGCCAGCAACAGCAGGCGCACCAGCAACAGCGGCCAATCATCGAAGCGGATGCGCTGGCGCGGTCGTACCTGGGCGCGCAGCCAGCGCAGCGCAGCGAAATCCAGCGGCGTGTAGGGATGACGGCGGGCGAGGTGGATCAGCAGTGGCAACAGCCATGCGGCCAGCGCGGCCAGGCCCAGCGGAAACAGCAGGCTCATGCGCCGCCCCTGCGGCCGAACAGCGCCTGTAGCGGCTGGTCCAGCGGCTGGTCGAGCCAACCGGTGGCGATGGCGATGCCACTGGATTGCAACCGCGATTGCAGCGCGGCGCGGGCCTCGGCGAAGCGCTGCAGGTAGTCGGCGCGGATCGCGGCGCCATCGCCGAGCAGCTCCTCGCCCGTTTCCGGGTCGCGGAAACGATGGCCTGCGTCGAAGGGGAAATCGCGTTCGTCGGCGGTCAGCACCTGCAGCAGCATCACTTCGCGGCGCGCGCTGGCCAGTTGCTCCAGCAGCACGATGCCCGCGTCGTCGAAGCCATCGCCGATGGCCAGCAGCAGATCGCCGGGGCGCACGCGCTCCCACAGCGGTCGCAGCCGCTCTGCGGCCGGCCATGCGCCGCGCGCCTGCAGGGCATGCAGCTGCAGATGCACGCGGTCGCGCTGGCGCGCGCCATGCGCGGCCGGCACCAGCTGCAGGCCTTCGCCGTTGATCGCCAGCAGGCCGAAGCGATCACCCTGCTGCAGCGCCAGCTCGACCACGCAGGCAGCCAGCTGCCGCATGTGATCCAGGCGGCTGCGTCCGGGCGCTGTACGGTCGGACTGGCCCGCTGAGGCCGTGGCATCGAGCAGCAGCCAGACGGTGATCGGGCTTTCGCGCTCGGATTCACGCACGAAGAAGCGATCCGAGCGCGCGTACAGCTTCCAGTCGATCTGGCGCAGTTCGTCACCGGGCTCGTAGGCGCGGTACTGGGCGAACTCCAGGCCGGCGCCGCGGCTGCGGCTGGCATGTTGGCCGATGCCGCTTGCGCCGCTGGCCAGGCGTGGCCACAGCCGCAGCGCACGCAGTCGCGCACGCAGGTCGGGTGGCAGCAGCAGCGGCGTGCCTGCGGTCACCAGTGGATCAACCCGGGAAGGGAACGGCCTGCAGCAGTGCGGCGACCACATCGTCGGCGCGCTTCTGCTCGGCTTCGGCCGCGAAGGACAGCAGCAGGCGATGACGCATCACCGGTGCGGCCAGTGCCTGCACATCCTCGCGGGTGGCGGCGAAGCGTCCCTGCAGCAGTGCGCGCGCCTTGGCGGCCAGCACCAGCGACTGCCCGGCACGCGGACCTGCGCCCCATTTCACCCACTGGTTGATCGCCGCCGGTGCACCCTCGCCGGGACGGCTGGCGCGGACCAGGCGGGTGATCCAGGCGAGCACGTCGGGGCTGACATGCACCTGGCGCACCGCCGCCTGCAGCGCGATCACCGCTTCGGCATCCATCACCTTCGGCACGCTTTCAGTGGCACCGCCGGTGGTCTGTTCGAGGATCTGCCGCTCTTCTTCCTCGCTGGGGTAATCGACCAGCACATGCAGCAGGAAGCGGTCCAGCTGTGCTTCGGGCAAGGGGTAGGTACCGGCTTGTTCGATCGGATTCTGCGTGGCCAGCACGAAGAACGGCGCCGGCAACGTGTAGGTCGTGCCGGCGTAGCTGACCGTACGCTCCTGCATCGCTTCCAGCAGCGCCGCCTGGGTCTTGGGTGGGGTGCGGTTGAGCTCGTCGGCCAGCAGCAGGTTGGTGAAGATCGGGCCCTGCTGGAAGCGGAAATGGCGATGGCCGGTACCGTGGTCTTCTTCCAGCAGTTCGGTACCCAGGATGTCGCTGGGCATCAGGTCCGGGGTGAACTGCACACGCCGGAACTGCAGTTCCAGTGCTTGCCCCAGCGAGCGCACCAGCAGGGTCTTGCCCAGCCCCGGCGCGCCTTCCAGCAGGCAGTGGCCGCCGGCCAGCAGGCCGATCAGCAGCTGCTCGACCACGGTGTGCTGGCCGACCACGGCGTGGGCCAGGGCGCTGCGCAGCGCGTGCAGGCGCGGCAGCAGGGAATCGAGGTCGGGGGAGGTCATGGGCGTGGTCCGTTCAATTGTTCAATGCGTACATCACGATGTTGACGCCGAAGCGGGTGTTGTCTTCGGCCAGGAAACGCTTGTTGCGCCAGTCGTAGTCCCACTCGCAGCCGTAGTCCTTGTTGCTGTAGAGCAGACCCAGCCGGCCATCGACCTCGATGCCTTTCAGGTAGTCGTGCACCAGGTCATCGCCCCAGCCGTTGAGCTCGAAGCTGGTCGCGGGCGGGCCGTCGGGGAAGCGGAAGAAGCTGCGGTACAGCGCGTGGCTGTTGGGCAGTTTCTGCAGCGCCTTCGGCCCGAACAGCCGGCCCATCTGCGCTTCGAACGAGGTGGCGAACAGGCCGTCGATGTCGTGGTTGCAGTCGTCGACGAAAACAAAGCCGCCATTGCGCACGTAGCGCACGAAGTTCTGCCGTTCGGCGGCGTTGAACTCGACCAGGGTGTGCCCGGCCAGGTAGCAGAACGGCGCTTCCAGCATGCGCGGGTCGGCCAACGCCACCACCCGTTCCTGCGGGTCCACCCGCAGGGAGGTGTAGTCGATCAGCGAGGTGATCAGATTGGACGGCATGCGCGCGTCCACGTCCCAGTCACCGGAGTCGTACTGCAGGCGGGTGAACCAGAAGTCGTAGCGCGAACTGCGCGGGCCTGCCTGTGCCCATGCCGGCAGCGCCGCCGCCGAAGCGGCAGCGGCCAACCAGCGCAGGCAGGCCCGGCGATCCATCAGACCGCGTCGGACAACGACGTAAAGGTGAAATCACGCAGCTTCATCGGCGGAATCATCATCACGAAGTTGGACTCGTCACCGGCCACGCGCACCGGCTTGCCCAGCTCTTCGATGTTGTTGAGCATGATCACCGGCGATTCGTTGAAGCGGAAGTTCTTCACCGGGTGCTTGATCTGCCCGTTCTCGATGTAGAAGGTGCCATCGCGGGTCAGGCCGGTCAGCAGCACGGTCTGCGGGTCGACCATGCGGATGTACCAGGTGCGGGTGACCAGGATGCCCTTCTGGGTGCCACGCACCAGCTCGGCGGTGTTCTTCTCGCCACCACTCATCAGCAGGTTGCCGGGCGTGGCCTTGGCGGTCTTGCCCTGCTTCTGCGCCCAGAAGCGCGAATAGTCGAGGTTGGCGATCTTGCCGTTCTCGATGATGGCGATGCGCTCGCGCGGCATGCCTTCACCATCCCACGGCAGCACCGGCGCATCCGGATGCCACGGGTCGGCATACATGTTCACGCGCGGATCGTAGACCTGCTCGCCCAGCTTGTTGCCGCCGCCCTTCTTGGACAGGAAGCTGCGACCTTCGTCAGCCGAGCGCGCGCTGAAGAAGTTCATCATGAAGCTGATCAGGCCCGCAGCCGCCGCCGGCTCCAGGATCACCGTGTACTTGCCGGGCTCCAGTGCCTTGGCTTCCTGCGACTCGGTCGCCTTGCGCATCGCGATGCGGATGTCCTGGTCGGCCTTGAAGTCGGCCGCATCCTTCAGGTTGCGACCCACCCAGCCCGAGCCACGGCCGTCCTCGGTGCGCACGGTGCAGGTGTAGTCGAAGTTGGTGCTGCGCTGGTAGCCGAAGTTGCCGTTGCTGTTGGCCGTGGCGTAGAAGCCTTGGCCGTCTTCGAGGAAGCCTGCAGCGATCAGCCCGTTGCCACGGCACGGCGCGATCGAATCGGCGGCAACCTTGGCGCGGAAGGCCGGATCAATGGCGGCGGTGGATTCGCTGAAGGTCGGGCTGGGGCGGTAGGTCTGCTTGCCGATGGCCGGCATGAACTCCGGGTTTTCCGGGGCCAGGCGGGCCAGGTCTTCGGCGCGGCGCACCACGCGCTGCAGCGCGGCGTCGTCGAACTCGTTGATCGAGGCAGTGCCCACGCGCTTGCCGAAGGCCACGGTGACGGCCAGCTCGGTGTTGTCGACGATGCCACTGGTGGACACGTTGTTCAGGGCGAAACGGATGTTGCCGTTGATGGAACCGGCCAGTACGGCCGTGCACTCATCGGCCTTGGACAGGGCGATGACCTTGTCGAGGATGGCCTTGGCCTGGGCTTCGGTGAAGATACTCATGTGTAAGGGCTCCTGACCGGTCAGCCGAGGCTGCGTGCGGTGTTGATGACGTTGATGCCGTTGAAGCGCGCGGTCGAGGAACCGTGCGAGACCGCCGAGACCTGGCCGGGCTGGCCCTTGCCATCGAAGAACGAACCGCCCAGGCGGTAGTCGCGTTCATCGGCCACGGCGCTGCAGGCATTCCAGAATTCCGGTGTACGGATCTGGTAGGCCACGTCTTCGAGCATGCGGGTGATCTTTCCGTTCTTGATCTCGTAGAACAGCTGGCCGCCGAACTGCGCGTTGTAGCGCTGCTGGTCGATCGAGAACGAACCATCCCCGATGATGTAGATGCCGTTCTCCACGTCCTTGATCATGTCCGACACGCTCAGCGGCGACTTGCCCGGCGCCATCGACACGTTGGCCATGCGCTGGAACTGCACGCTGGACCACGAGTCGGCATAGCAGCAGCCATCGGATTCGGTCTTGCCGAGGATGTGGGCCTGGTCGCGGATGGTCTGGTAGTCGACCAGCTTGCCGTTGCTGATCAGGTCCCAGCGCTTGCACTTCACGCCTTCATCGTCGTACGCGACCGCGCCGAGGCTGCCCGGCTGGGTCTTGTCGGCAAAGATGTTCACGTGCTCGCTGCCGTACTGGAAATGCTGCTCGCGCTTGTCCAGGGTGGCGAAGCTGGTGCCGGCGTAGTTGGCTTCGTAGCCGAGCACGCGGTCCAGTTCCAGCGGGTGGCCGATCGACTCGTGGATGGTCAGCCAGGTGTGCGACGGATCCAGGATCAGGTCGTACTTGCCGGGCTTCACCGACGGCGCCTTCAGCTTCTCCTGCGCCTGCTTGGCCGCCGCGATGGCATCTTCCTTCATGTCGTAGGACGAGCCGTAGTTGACCACGCCATTGGGCGTGAGCACCTTGCCGGCAGCTGCGCCATCGAGGTACTCGTAGCCCAGGCCCATCGGTGCGGACAGGCCTTCGCGGGTGCGGAACTTGCCGCTGGCCTTGTCGATGGCGGTGATCGTCATCGGTGCCCAGATGCGGTGCACGTCCTGGTCGATGTAGGAACCGTCGGTGGAGGCGAAGTACTTCTGCTCGTTCACCAGGAACAGCATCGAGTTGACGAAGCTGGCGCCGGCGCCCATCGCCGCGGCGTTGACGTCCAGCAGCAGGTCGACCTTCTCCTTGATCGGCACCTCCATCGCATTCTTGCGGATCGGCGTCTTCCAGCTGACCTCGCCCACGCCCGGCGCCTTGGCCAGCTGCACCGGCGCGGTCTGCACGCCCGCGTTGGCCTTGGCGATCGCCGCCGCCTGCTGCGCGGCACGGGCCACGTCGGCGGTGCTGAGCGCATTGGTGGCGGCAAAGCCCCAGGCGCCGTTGACGATCACGCGGATGCCCACACCGGTGGACTCGGTGTTGACCACGTTCTGCACCTTGTCCTCGCGGGTGATCACGAACTGCCGCAGGTAGCGGCCGATGCGCACGTCGCAGTAGGTGGCGCCGGCGCTGCGCGCAGCCTGCAGGGCGGCGTCGGCCAGGCGCTTCTTCAGCGCAGGGTCGAGGCTGGACTGCAGTTGCTCGGCGGCGATCGCCTTGCCGAAGAACGACGGCACGATCAGGCCGCCAGCGGTAAGCCCGGTCAGGGCCAGGAAGTCACGTCTGTGCAAGGCTGCTCTCCATGAAGGACGGGTGGCTCAAGCGCCGAGACTGCGCGCGGTGTTGATGATGTTGATGCCGTTGAAACGGGTGGTGGACGAACCGTGCGAGACCGCCGACACCTGGCCGGGCTGGCCCTTGCCGTCGAAGAACGAACCGCCAAGGCGGAAGTCGCGTTCATCGCAGATGGCGCTGCAGGCGTTCCAGAACTCCGGCGTGCGGATCTGGTAGGCCGCATCCTCGACCATGCCGGTGATCTTTCCGTTCCTGATCTGGTAGTACAGCTGGCCGCCGAACTGCGCGTTGTAGCGCTGCTGATCGATGGAGTACGAGCCGCGGCCGTGGATGTAGATGCCGTTCTCCACGTCCTTGATCATGTCCTCCACGCTGAGCGGCGTCCTGCCCGGCGCCAGCGAGACATTGGCCATGCGCTGGAACTGCACGCTGGACCACGAGTCGGCATAGCTGCAGCCATGCGAGGCGTCGCGGCCGAGGATGTGCGCCTCATCGCGGGTGGCCTGGTAGTCGACCAGGATGCCGTCGCGCACCAGGTCCCAGCGCTGGGTCTTCACCCCTTCGTCGTCGTAGCCGACCGCGCCGAGGCTGCCCGGCTGGGTCTTGTCGGCGAAGAAGGTGACGATGTCGCTGCCCCAGCGGAAACCGGCATCGCGCTTGTCCAGGGTGGCGAAGCTGGTGCCGGCGTAGTTGGCCTCGTAGCCGAGCACGCGGTCCAGTTCCAGCGGGTGGCCGACATTCTCGTGGATGGTGAGGAACAGGTTGGACGGATCCAGCACCAGGTCGTACTTGCCGGGCTTCACCGAGGGCGCCTTCAGCTTCTCGCGCGCCTGGCGGGCGGCGGCGATGGCGTCCTCGACCGGGTCATAGGAATCGCGGTACGCAGTGATGCCACCGGGCAGCTGCACCTTGCCGCGTGCATCGCCATCAAGGAACTCGTAGCCCATGCCCATCGGCGAAGACAGGCCGGCGCGGGTGCGGAACTTGCCGCTGGCCTTGTCGATGGCGGTGGCGGTGAACGGCAGCCAGATACGGTGGATGTCCTGGTCGATGAACGAACCGTCGCTGGAAGCGAAGTACTTCTGCTCGTTGACCAGGAACAGGGTGGAATTGATGAAGTCGGCACCCGCATTCAGTGCGGCCGCATTGAGCGCCAGCAGCAGCTCGACCTTGTCCTGGATGGGCACTTCCATCGCATTGCGGCGGATGGGCGTCTGCCAACGCACCTCGCCGACCGCCGGGGTGGGCGCCAGCTGCACCGGGCGGGTCTGGATGCTGGCATTGGCGCGGGCGATGGCGGTGGCCTGTTCGACGGCGGTGCGCACCGCCGCTTCGGTCTGCTGGTGGGTAGCGGCGAAACCCCAGGCACCGTTGACGATCACCCGCACGCCCACACCGGATGATTCGCGGTTGGTCACGTTGCCGACCTGGTGCTCGCGGGTGATCACCGACTGGTTGAGGTAGCGGCCGATGCGCACGTCGCAGTAGCTGGCCTTGGCCGAACGCGCGGCGGCGAGGGCGACCTCGGCCAGGCGCCGGCGCTTGGCCGGGTCGACCGGGGCCAGCAACTGCTCGGCGGCGATCAGCCGCGAATGCGGCAGGACCAGGCCCGCCAGGCCCAGACCGGAAAATGCCAGGAACTCACGTCGTTGCACTGCGTCTCTCTCT
Organism: Stenotrophomonas sp. 2YAF26; assembly: GCF_052114625.1. NCBI lineage: Bacteria > Pseudomonadati > Pseudomonadota > Gammaproteobacteria > Lysobacterales > Lysobacteraceae > Stenotrophomonas > Stenotrophomonas sp. 2YAF26. Next base: position 49,991 of record NZ_JBFRFC010000004.1, read on the forward strand.
CACTTCCGTGCGGCCGGCAAAGGACCGATCCGATCACGTCAACTCCTCGACTTTCGCCAGCGGCGGACATTCGGGCAAGTGACTGCAGTCATGGTCGGGGAGGGTTTCGGCAGGGCTTGCAGCCCTGCACCTGCTGTAGTGCCGGCCGCTGGCCGGCAACCTCAGCAGCAACGTCAACGTCAAAAGCGGGCATTCCGTGGGTGGGCGGGGCGGTGTCGGAGTGCGGGGACGCCGTGAATCCGTCCCTGGAGGCTTGGCAGCCGCATCCATGCGGCTGACACCCCGCACTCCGACACCGCCCCACCTCTGACAGATCTCCGCGGCTGTTGGTAGGTGTCGACCTTGGTCGACACATCTGTCAGGTATCGAAATAAATCCGGGGTCAGATCCCGTTGCGTAGCAACGGGATCTGACCCCGTGCCGTTCCGACAGATCGCGAAAATCTGTCGAAGGCGGGATGGGTCCGGTGGCGGGGGTGTCCGCGGCATGGATGCCGCGGCCAAGCCCCCAAGGACGGGTTTACGGCGTCCCCCGCCACCGGACCCACCCCGCCATCCCGCAGGAAACCAGCTCTTGCTGTTGACGTTGCCGGCCAGCGGCCGGCACTACCGCTTCGGCGGGTGCAGGGCGCAGCCCTGCCGAGCAATACCCCCCTCGTGCACAATGAGGCCGACCCCGCCTGGACGCCGTCTCGATGTCGAGCAAGCCGTATTCAGAAGCCTGCGAACGCAACCGCGAACCGATCGCCGCTGCGCTCGACCCGTGGATGGGAGATCGCCACCGGGTGCTGGAGATCGGTAGCGGCACCGGCCAGCATGCCGCTTTCTTCGCCGAGCGCTGGCCATGGCTACGCTGGCAGCCCAGCGACCATCCGGATCATCTGCCCGGCATCGAGTCCTGGCGCGCGGAGGCGGCGCTGCTGAACCTGCTGCCGCCGGTGGTGCTGCAGGTGGAACTGCCGCCAGCGCCCGGCCTGAGCTTGCCGGAAGGCAGCATGTTCGACGCCGCATTCAGTGCCAACACGCTGCACATCATGAGCTGGCAGCACGTGCAGGCGCTGTTCGCCGCGTTGCCGCCCCTGCTGCGCCACGGCACGTTGCTGGCGGTGTACGGCCCGTTCAACTACGGCGGTCGCTACACCAGCGACAGCAATGCGCAGTTCGATGCGTGGCTGAAGGCGCGTGATCCGCGCAGCGGCATCCGCGATATCGAAGCGGTGCAGGCGCTGGCCGCAGACAACGGCTTTACCCGCTTGGGTGACGTGGCGATGCCGGCCAACAACCGCCTGCTGCTGTGGCGGTTGGGCTGATCAGGCGTCGGGCTGTTCAAACTGCCGCAGGCAGCGCTGACAGCTCATATCGATGGCATCGAGCAAGCGGTTCAGTACCGGGTGACAAATCCCCTCCGCGTGGAGTTCCGCATGTAACTGTCGCGCGAGCGCGGGAAGTTGGCTGGCCATGTCGAACAATCCAGACAGTGCCTTGTCTGCATCAAGTCTCATTGCCTCAGCGGTAGACCGCCAATCCATCAAGCGGACGTCCCACCAGCGGTAGTGGCTGCCAATCTTCATCGCCATCTTGATCTTGCGGTGCTGAAGTTCGGTGTAGGGCAGTGCACTGGAGATATCGTACAGAGGGGCAAGGCGGGCCCTTCCCTGGGCGCCTATCAGCAGCGAATAATTCTTCGCGTGCGCATCCGTGCCGCCGATGAGGTAGTTGAATTGCAGTGCCTGCAGCAGTGCCTCGACATCCGAGCGCGGTTGACTGGAATGATCCCATAGCGCTCGTGCAAGATCGGCAGGACCGGGTCCACCCTGATTCTGATACTTGATTTGGGGCATCACGCCCAGAGCCTGGCAGAAGTCTTCCTGGTGTACACGCTGCCATCCAGCCGCCGTACGTATGCGGTCGTATCGCCTTACGGAGATTGCCTGTGCGTCTTCCACGCAGATCATTTCAGCAAACGCGGCTGACATGCCAACGTGTCTGGCCAGACGTAGGCAGAACACCTCATTCTCGACGAATCCGTCGTAGTCGCCGCTGGATGGCTTGAGGATATGGGTCGTTGGAATACGACCGGCGGGAATCTCCCAGCCCCCGTCGTTGCGCTGTAACAGGGCGATCTTGGCTTGCGCCCCGGCCAGGCTGAACTGTCCGACATCATCGAGTCGCCGTGCTGCGGCTTGGTCCACACGTACACGCTGCAGGCGTCGGGCGATTTCATGCGTGGACAGTGGCTCCTGCCTGTCGCTCTCGCCCGAAAGGACGGCCGCGAGCCGTTCACTTCCCACAAACTGGACGGCTCCCGCGCAGTCCTCACCCACGTGGGAGAGCAATGCGACCGGATTGCGGGCTGATACATGGAATCGCGAGGCCCATCGTTGCAGCAGTACCTCGTTGTCCGGAAGCAGTCCCCACAGCACCGCGGATAGCGTTGCGCTGGGCGCACTGTCCTGCGCCAACGGAAGTGCGAGAGACAAGGGATAGGCCCCCGGCGTCTGGCGCCAACTGTCCGCGTAACGGAACGTTGGATGCCCATGTGCATCCTGCCCAAGGTATCCAGCCACTCTGTTGGAAAGGAGTACGTTGAGGTCCATGCCGGAAGCGCGGTTTCCAGGGAGAAGAGGCTTTTAGAGATCCTTGCTGCGGTTACGACCATCGATCGGCACAACTGCCTTGCGACGTTCATCCGGGTACAGCCGGTTGCCATCCACGATAGTGTCGATATCGGGCAGCACTAGAGGCATTTCCGACGAATCAGCAACGGATGACTCGCCCTCGACGTCACCGACGGTCAGTACCAGGCCGAGTACATTCAGCGTCCGCAGTACAAGTTGCAGTTCGGCCCGGGGTTTGCCCTTCTCCATTTCGATGATCCACTGCCGGCTCACTCCCACGCGTTCGGCCAACTGCGCCTGATCCCAGCGGAGTGTCTTGCGACGTTGGCGGATGACCACGCCCAAGTCTCGGGAAGTTCGGAGGACGTCCATTCCGCGAATGTATGCGCTCGACGACATCCAAGCAATAGTCGCCGTTCGATGACATTCCGTCCAATGTAATCGAACGCCGACTATTTGCAAATGTCAGCGTTCGTTGTCATGAGGCGACGTTATGCGTGGAGCGGGCATGCCGGCCAGCGGCCGGCACCAACGATTACGCCACCTGCACGATATGCAGCGCCTTCGGGTTGCGCCACTGCGCCAGCAGCACCGCTTCGCGCGCCTTGGCCTTCTCGAAGTGCGCTTCCTTGACGTGACCGAAGCCGCGGATGTGCTCGGGAATGCTGGCGATCTCCACCGCCAGCGCCAGGCGGTCGTCATCCAGCCCGTCCAGCAACACCTGCAGGGTCGCCTCGTAATCGGTGATCAGCTGGCGCTCCATGCGACGCTCTTCGGTGCGGCCGAACACATCCAGGCGACCACCGCGCAGGAACTTCAGCTTCGCCAGCAGGCCGAACGCCTTGAACATCCACGGGCCGTACTCCTTCTTCTGCAGCCGGCCCTGTTCGTCCTTCTTGGCGAACAGCGGCGGTGCCAGATGGAAGCGCAGCTGGTAATCGCCTTCGAACTGCTGCTGCAGGCGCCGCTGGAAGTCGCCGCTGGTGTACAGGCGCGCCACTTCGTACTCGTCCTTGTACGCCATCAGCTTGAACAGGTAGCGGGCCACGGTTTCGGTCAACGCGGTGGAGCCGCCGATGCGCTCGGCTTCGGTCGCGCGTACACGCTCGACCAGCGTGCGGTAGCGGTTGGCGTAGGCGGCATCCTGGTAGTCGGTCAGGAAGGCCGAGCGGCGCTCGATCATCTCGTCCAGCGAGCGCGACAGGCGCGCGTCGTCCAGCGGCAGGAAGGCGACATCACCACCGTGCGTCGGCAGTCCACGCAGCTCGCGCTCGTCACCGGTGTTGCGCGGTGCGGCGGTGGCGCCCCACTCGTTGCCTTCCCATTCGCCCGGCGGCAGTGCATGCAGCGGCCCGGGCGTGTTCTCGGTGTCGGTGTGGCGGTTGCGCACCAGGCCGGCGGCCTGCTGCACGGCCTGCGGATCGACCGCGGCCAGGCGGCCCCATGCGAAGGCCTGCTGGTTCATCGCCACGGCCGCACCGTTGAGTTCGATGGCGCGCATCAGCGACTCGAACGACAGCGGTACCAGGCCCTGCTGCCAGGCGTAGCCGAGGATGAACAGGTTGGCGGCGATCGCATCGCCGAGCAGCGCGGTGGCCAGCTGGGTTGCGTCCAGCAGCAGCGGCTCCTCGCCACCCAGGGCCACGCGCACGCCGGCGATGATGTCGGCGGCGGGGAACTGCATGTCCGGGCGTGTGGTGAACGTGCCCGGCATCGCCTCGTAGGTATTGAGCACCACCTGCGAACGGCCGGCGCGCACCTTCGACAGTGCCCAGTAGTCGTTGACCACCACCATGTCGCAGCCCAGCACCAGATCGGCTTCACCAGCGGCGATGCGCACCGCATGGATGTCGTCCGGGCGGCGGGCGATGCGGATGTGCGTGGTCACCGCGCCACCCTTCTGCGCCAGCCCGGTCTGGTCGAGCACCGAGGCGCCCTTGCCTTCAAGGTGACCGGCCATGCCCAGCAGGGCGCCGATGGTCACCACGCCGGTGCCGCCAACGCCGGTGATCAGTATGTTCCAGGGCTGCTCCAGCGTGCCGCGCACCACCGGTGCCGGCAGGTTGTCCAGCAGCGTGGAGGCATCGCGCTTGCTGCCCTTGCGCGGTTGCCCACCGTGCACGGTGACGAAGCTCGGGCAGAACCCGTTCACGCAGGAATAGTCCTTGTTGCAATTGGACTGGTCGATGTCGCGCTTGCGACCGAACTCGGTCTCCTTCGGCAGCACCGACACGCAGAAACTCTTCTTGCCGCAGTCGCCGCAGCCTTCGCAGACCAGCGAGTTGATCATCACCCGCTTGGCCGGATCTTCCAGCTTGCCGCGCTTGCGGCGACGGCGCTTCTCGGTGGCGCAGGTCTGTTCGTAGATCAGGATCGAAACACCCTTCACTTCGCGCAGGCGCTTCTGCACCGCGTCCAGCTCGCTGCGGTCGTGGAACTCCACATCGCTGGGGAAATGCTCGCGCTGGCGCGTCCACTTGGCGATGTTGTCCGACAACACCATGATGGTGTGGATGCCCTCGGCACGCATCTGCTTTGCGATGTCCGGCACGCTCAACGGGCCGTCCACCGGCTGCCCGCCGGTCATCGCCACCGCGTCGTTGTAGAGGATCTTGTAGGTGATGTTGACGCCGGCGGCGATCGCCTGGCGGATCGCCAGCGAACCGCTATGGAAATAGGTGCCGTCGCCCAGGTTCTGGAACACGTGCTGGGTGTCGGTGAACGCGGCCTGCCCGGCCCACGTAACGCCTTCGCCACCCATGTGGGTGAAGGTGTCGGTGCTGCGGTCCATCCACGTCACCATGTAATGGCAACCGATGCCGGCCAGCGCACGCGAGCCGTCCGGCACGGTGGTGGAGGTGTTGTGCGGGCAGCCGGAGCAGTAGTGCGGCACGCGCGGGAAGCTGGCGCGTGGCAACGCAAGCTCGGCTTCCTTTTCCTGCATCCACTGCAGCCGCTGCTCGATGGAGTCGTTGTTGAAGAACTTCTGGATACGGCGACCGATCACGCCGGCGATGGTGGCCGGGGTCAGTTCGCCGGTGGACGGCAGGATCCACTCGCCGGCCTCGTCGTACTTGCCGACGATGGACGGACGCTGGCCCCAGCTGGCCGGCCAGTTGAAGAACTGCTCCTTCATCTGGCGCTCGATGAAGGCACGCTTCTCCTCCACCACGATGATGTCTTCCAGGCCCTGCGCAAAGCGCGCGATGCCTTCCGGTTCCAGCGGCCAGGTCATGCCGACCTTGTACACGCGGATGCCGATGTCGGCGCAGGCATGCTCGTCCAGGCCCAGGTATTCCAGTGCCTGCAGCACGTCCAGGTAGCTCTTGCCGGTGGTGACGATGCCCAGCCGCGCACGCGGCGCGTCCATCACCACCTTGTCGATGCCGTTGGCACGCGCGAAGGCCTGCGCGGCTTTCACCGCATAGCGGTGCAGGCGCATCTCCTGGTCCAGCGGCGGATCGGGCCAGCGGATGTTGAGGCCGCCGGCGGGCATGTCGAAGTCCTCCGGCAGCACGATGCGCCGGGCCAGCGGATCAACCTCGACCGAGGCCGACGATTCCACCGTCTCGGCGATCGTCTTGAAGCCGACCCAACGCCCGGTGTAACGGCTCATCGCCCAGCCGAGCAGGCCCATGTCGAGGATGTCCTGCACGCCGGCCGGGTTCAGCACCGGCATCATCGCGCTGACGAATTCGTCCTCGCTGCCATGCGGCAGCGTCGAGCTGCGGCAGGCGTGGTCATCGGCGGCCAGTGCCAGCACACCACCATGGCGCGAGGTGCCGGCGGCATTGGCGTGCTTGAACACGTCGCCGCAGCGGTCCACGCCCGGGCCCTTGCCGTACCACATGCCGAACACGCCCTGCACGTTGGCGCCGGGGAACAGGTTGGTCTGCTGGGTACCCCACACCATGGTGGCACCCAGGTCCTCGTTGAGGCCCGGGGTGAACTTCACCTTGGCCGTTTCCAGGTGCTTGCGCGCGCGCCACAGTTCCAGGTCGAAGCCGCCCAGCGGGCTGCCGCGATAGCCGCTGATGAAGCCAGCGCTGTCGATGCCCGCAGCCTCGTCGCGCAGGCGCTGCATCAGCGGCAGCCGCACCAGCGCCTGCACGCCACTCAGGTAGATCCGCCCTTCGTTGCGGGTGTACTTGTGGTCGAGCGTGTAATCACGGTCGAGCAGGTCGGCGGAAGCGGGCGAGGTGAGTTGCGCGGTACTGGTCATGGCTGGCCTGTCAGGATCGGCTGGCACCGGCCGCGCAGGTGCACGCGGCGGGAAAGGCGCGAATTGTAACAGTGGGGGGCCAGGGCCCCCGGCACTCGCGCCGGGGCCGTGCTGGGGTTAGGATCGGGGAGAGAGAGGGAGGGTTGGTGTTTCAACCTTGGGGGAATTGGGATGTCAGTTGCAGGACAGTTCCTGGCCGGCGTGTTGCTGGTTTCGGGAGCGGCCACTGTGTGGGCCGCGCCGGCATTGCCGGCACCGCAGGAGTTCTATTTCGACAGCGACGCCGCTGCCGCGCCGATCACGGTGGTGCAGGGTGAAGGCGAAGACCTGGTGGCACAGCTGCTGAAGCATCGCGAGCGTGGCCGCAAGGGGCTGGAAGCCACGGCGCAGCTGGCGTCGGTGGCCATCGCGCAGGGGCGCGCGGAACTGGGCGACAAGCTCTATCGCGAGGCACTGGCCGAGGCGCCGGTGCAGAGCGCGCTGGGCCGCAGCGTACGCTGGAACTATGGCTGGGACCTGTTGCGGCAGGGCCAGGCGCTGGCTGCGCTGGAACAGTGGCAGGCCGCTGCCAGCACCCTGCGCAGCAATCCGGGCTGGGTGCCGCCAAGCTATGCGTTGGCGCTGTGGCGGGCCGGCCAGCAGCAGGAGGCGGTGAAGTGGTATGCCGCCGCCGTACGGACCGAGCCGGGGCAATGGCGCGACAGCAGTCATTACGCGCAGCTGTTGCCGCAATGGCGCGATGACGAACGCGCGACCTTGGCCGAAGTACAGCAGGCCTGGGCGGCCGCACCTCCAGCCTGGCCGTGAGGGTGGGGGTTCGGCCGGGTTGCACCCGGCACCCGCAGAGGCAACGGCCGAAGCAACAGCAACAGCCGAAGCAACAACGGGCTTTCTGCGGGATGGCGGGGCACTGTGGGTTTGCGGGGCCGCCGTAAACCCATCCATGGGGGCTTGGTCGCGGCATCCATGCCGCTCACACCCCGCAAACCCACAGTGCCCCGCCTTCGACAGATTCCCGCTGCTGTTGGTAGGTGTCGACCTTGGTCGACACGTAGATCCACGCCATGCGTGGATGAATCTGCATCGGAGTCGAATTATCGATATCTGATCGAAATGCAGCCGAGCGTGGGCTCGGCGCTACAAAAAGCGGCCAGCCAACCGCTTTTGTTTTTGCTCTTCTTTTTTCTTTTCCGTGGCTGATCACCCCCGGAAACTGTCAGAGGTCGGGCGGGGTGGGTTCGCGGGGGTGTCCGCGGCATGGGCCCGAGGCATGCCGCGGGCGGGTTGGGCAGGACGCCCAACCTCGGTCTTGCCGGGTGCGCAGGATTGCGCACACGAGCAAGCCGCGGCCAAGCCTCCAGGGACGGATTCACGGCGTCCCCCGCGAATCCACCCCGCCCGACCAAGCGCGGCTTTTGATTCTTGCGGGCAACCAGCAGCCACGAGGGGCTGCGCCGTTCGCAGGAAACCCTCAGTCGTCCGCGGACACCGTGCGCCCCGACGCCCACTCCCGCAATGCCGCCACCTGCTCGGCCATCAGCACCGACAACGGCCGTGTCGTGCGGATCTCGCCCATCAGCAGTTCGGTATCCAGTGGCCGGCCTTCGGCATGCGCCGAATACAGCCCGGCCACGATCGCCTGCTCGATTTCCGCACCGGAAAACCCGTTGGCCGCTGCGGCCAGTGCCGGCAGCGCGAAGTCGTCGGCATTGAGCTGGCGCCGTCCCAGGTGCAGCCGCAGCAGTTCCACGCGCACATCGGCCGAGGGCAGGTCGACGAAGAAGATCTCGTCGAAGCGGCCCTTGCGCAGCAGCTCGGCCGGCAGCTCGTGCACCTGGTTGGCGGTGGCCACGATGAACACCGGCGCCTTGCGCTCGGCCATCCAGGTCAGCAGGTAGCCGAGCACGCGGCGCGACACGCCGCCATCCTCGGTGCCTGTGGCCAGGCCCTTCTCGATCTCATCCATCCACAGGACGCACGGCGCCAGCTGCTCGGCCGAGGCCAGCGCCTGGCGCAGGTTGGCTTCGGTCTCGCCGTGGTACTTGTTGTACAGCGCGCCCACGTCCAGGCGCAGCAGCGGCACGCCGAAGCCGGCGGCGGTGGCCTTGGCCAGCATCGACTTGCCGCAGCCCTGCACGCCCAGCAGCAGCATGCCGCGCGGCGGGTCCAGCCCGGCCGGTGCCGAGCCGGCGATGAAGGCGACGCGACGCTGGTTGATCCAGCGCTTGAGCCGGTTGGCGCCGGCCACATCGCCGAAGCGCGCGCTGTCATGTTCAAAGAACAGGTGGCCGCTGCGGTTGAGCAGCTCGAACTTCAGCCGCGCCAACTGTGGCAGGTCATCGTCGCGCAGCGCGCCATCGGCATAGATCAGCTGCCGCGCGATGCGCCGCGCATCGACCAGGCTCAGGCCCTGCAGGTTCTTCAGGATCTTCTTGACCGCCTCGCTGTCCACTTCCACCCGGCGCCCGCCGTGTTCGCGTGCATAGGCATCGGCTTCCTCGCGCAGCATCTTCAACAGCGCATTGGCGTCGGGCAGGCGCGGGTTGAAGCGCACCGCCAAGGCTTCCAGTTCGGCCGGCAGTTCCACCTTGGCGCCGATCAGCACCAGCACGTGCGGTTCGCTGTGGCGGCGCTGGATCAGGTCGCGCAGGGCGCGCTGGTGGCTGGCGTAGCCCAGGTAGGGGTGGAAATCGAGCAGCAGGTACACGCCGCGCTGGTCGGCCTGGCGGATCATCTGCAGTGCGGCGCTGGCATCGGGCGGGCCGACCGGCTCGTCCTCGCGCTCCAGGTCGATGCGACGCAGGCCCTCGGTGATCGACCAGCGGTGCAGGGCCCGCCAGACATGCATCAGCGTCTGCCGGAACAGCTCGACGATGCGACCCTCATCCTGGCTCTCGACCACGATCAACGGCGTGTTGGCGCGGATCAGCGCGCTCAGGTCCTGCAGTTCGCTCATGGCGGTTCGATCCTTCGGGGGCGCCACGATAGCAAAGGCCGGGGGCACTGGTTCAGCACGGCTCTACCTTCCGTCACCATCGGCGGTGTACGCTCGGGGCACGTACCCGGAAGCGAGGCTGGCATGAAGACGATCCTGGTGGCCGGTTCCAAAGGCGGGGTGGGCAAGACCACCATCGCCACCCACCTGGCCGCGTACGCGGCATTGCAAGGCAAGGCCACGGTGATCGCCGATGCCGACCCGCAGGGCTCCAGCACCCGCTGGGCACAGCGCCGGGCCGGGCTGGAAAGCGCGGTGCTGCCGATCGACGTGTACCGCAAGAAGCAATGGGCGCAGAAGCTGCCCGACGGTACCGATGCCGTGGTGATCGATGCACCGGCCGGCGCGCTGGCCGACGATATCCTGCATTTCCTCGACGCTGCCGATGCCGTGGTGGTGCCGGTGCTGCCCTCGGCACTGGACATCGAAGCCATCGTCGGCTTCCTCAACAGCCTGGCCCAGGTACCGCGCGTGCACAGCCGCAAGCTGCCGGTCGGGCTGGTGCTGAACCGCACCAAGCCCTGGACCCAGACCTCGCAGCAGGCCCTGCAGATGCTGGCTGACTGGCCCTATCCGGTGGTCGCCCAGCTGCGCGACAGCCAGAGCTATGTGGTCATGACCGGCCTGGGCCGCAGTCTTTTCGATTACCGCTCCGCCCAGGTGCGCGAGCACCAGGCCGACTGGGAACCCCTGTTGTCCTGGCTGAAGCTGTAACAGCCGTAGGTCTCCATCCCTTCATTGGAATCCCGCAATGCGCGAACTGATCCTGCTCCGCCACGCTCACGCCGAACCGGCCACCACCGGCCAGGCCGACCTCGACCGGCCGTTGTCGCCGGTGGGGCTCGCTGAAGCCGAAGCCGCTGGCAAGTGGCTGAAGGAGAACAACCTGCTGCCGGACTGCGTGCTGTGTTCACCGTCGCGGCGGACCCGCGAAACCCTGGAAGCGGTGATGGCAGCCATCGGCTATGTCGAAAAGCGCCTGGAAGACCGCATCTACGAGGCCACCCCCGGCACCCTGGCCGCGCTGGTGGACGAGCGCCGTGACCTGGACCGGGTGCTGATTGTCGGCCACAACCCCGGGCTGGAGCAGCTGGTGGCGCTGATGACCGATGGCACCAGCAGTGATTACCGTGGCATGCCGCCGGGCGGCGTGGCCGTGCTCGGTTTCGCCCGCGAGGCGACGATCGAGCCGGGCGTGGCCAGCCTGAACGCCTTCTGGTGGCCGTGAGCCGATGAGGTTGGCGTTGCCGGGCCGCTGCCTGCTGCCAGTCGTTCTGGCGATCGGCCCGGCCTGGGCTGCCACACCGCCACCGACCGCGCTGCCGGCGGTCGTGGCCGAACCGCCGCGTACGCTGCAGCTGGATGTGGTGCGCTCGCAGATCGGTTTCGAAGTCCGCACCCGCTTCGGCCAGCGCATCGAGGGCGTGTTCCCCCGTTTCGAGGGGCGTATCGAAGTGCTGTCCGATGGCCGCCACCAGGTCCACCTGAAGATGTTCACCCGCACCGTGGAGATTCCCGGCAAGGACCGCTATACCGGCTGGATGCGCGGCCCCGAGTTCTTCGATGCCGGCCGTTACCCGTTCGTGGAGTTCGACTCGCTGCCGTACTGGCCGGAGACGGTTGCCGAGGGCGGCGGTATCGACGGCCGGTTGACCCTGCGCGGGGTCAGCCATCCGGAGACGCTCAAGGTCGAGAAAGCGGAATGTGCCCGACCCGGCTATGATTGCGACGTCGTCAGCCGCGGTACCGTGCAACGAGGTCGGTATGGCATGGACAGCTGGCAGCTTGCCTTGAGTGACCGAGTGACCTTCGTATTGCGTGCACGTCTCAGCGAGGCGTCGAAACCGTGAATCCATTGCTGCGTGTACTGGTGCTGGCAACCGTGTTGCTGGGCAGCGGCTGCGCGTCGCTGTCGCATGCCCAGCGTGATCGCGCCGAAGCGATCGCCGTGCAGGCGCGCTCGACCCAGGTGGATTGCCAGCAGGCCGACCGCTGCGCACTGGACTCACCCCTGCGGGCACTGGCCGGCCGGGCGTTCAGCGAATCGACCCCGGACCAGCCGCGGCACTACGCCACCCTGCTGGACGAGGGCGAAGGTGCGCTGGTCGCGCGCCTGAACCTGCTGCGCAGCGCCACCCGCAGCATCGACCTGCAGACCTACATCTTCGACAAGGACGACAGCGCCCGCCTGGTCATCGACGAGCTGCTGGCGGCGTCGCGGCGCGGGGTGAAGGTGCGGCTGTTGATCGACCAGCTTTCGGCGATCTCCGACCTGCAGATCCTCGGCGCACTGGCCGGTGCCCACGAGAACTTCCAACTGCGGGTCTACAACCCCACCTTCGGCAAGGCCCGGCTGAACTACTTCGACTATGCCGGCAGCGTGCTGTGCTGCTTCCGCCGCTTCAACCAGCGCATGCACAACAAGCTGCTGGTGGTTGACGATGCGATCGGCGTGGTCGGTGGGCGCAACTACCAGGACGACTATTACGACTGGGACCGCGAGTACAACTTCCGCGACCGTGATGTGCTGATCGCCGGCCCCGAAGCACGGGCGATGGCGGCCAACTTCGATGCCTTCTGGCGCGCGCAGCGCAGCGTGCCGGCCGAGCGGCTGAACGATGTCGGCCGTACCCTGCTCAAGCAGGGCGTGCCGGTGCTGCCACCGGCGCAGTTCCGCAGGCCCGAGCGGGTGGAGCGGGTCAGCGAGGAAGCCAACGACGTCGCCTTCGTCACCCGTTCGTTCGTCGATACCGCCCTGCCGGTCGCCTCGGTGCGCTATGTGGCCGATCTGCCGCGCAAGCACCGGCGTGAGCGCGCCGACGCCCCACTGGCCGGGCAGCATGTCACCGAGCCGCAGCTGGACGCACTGATTTCCAGTGCGCAGCACGAAGTGATCCTGCAGACGCCCTACCTGGTGCTGTCCAAGCCGGCACAGAAACTGTTCCGCGAGCTGCGCAAGCGCCCGCAGCCGCCGCGCGTGGTGGTATCCAGCAACAGCTTGGCCGCCACCGACAACCCGATCGTGTATGCGCTGTCCTACAAGTACAAGCGGCGCAACATGCGCGAGCTGGGCTTCAACATCTTCGAATTCAAGCCGTTCCCGCTGGATGCCCCGGTCGATTACCGCAACCTGCTGCCCGACCCGATCGCAGCGCCGGGCAGCGATACCGGCCGCAATCCGCTGCTCGGTGGCAGCGCGGCGGGCAGCAATGCCGGTGGCGGTAGTGGTGGTGATGCGGTGGCCGCTGCGGATGTGGACGACCGGCCGGCGCGGGTGATCCATCCGCGTACCGGCAGTGCGTATGAGAATGCCCGTGCGCGCCGGCGTGCTGCCGGCAGCGAAGTCGAGACCCGCCTGCTGCGTACCGAAACGCGCCCCTCGTTCCTGGGCAGCAAGGCGGTCAACAAGCCGCTGCCGGTCACCCGCAAGGGCGCGCGCATGGGCCTGCATGCCAAGTCGCTGGTGGTCGACCGCCGCATCGGCGTGGTCGGCACCCACAACTTCGATCCGCGCAGCGAGAACTACAACACCGAAGGCGCGGTGATCATCGACGATCCGGCCTTCGCCGAGCAGCTGGCCCAGAGCATCCTGCGCGATACCCACCCGCAGAACTCCTGGACGGTGGCGCCGCGTGCCAAGCCGCCGGTCCTGTCCGGCCTGAACTACAGCGTCGGCAAGGCCTCCGAGGCGCTGCCGATCCTCGACTTCTGGCCGTGGCGCTACGCCACCGACTACGAGTTCAAGCCCGGCCCGGACTGCCCGCAGCCACTGCCGCGGCAGAGCGCCGATTTCCACCGCTGCTATGTCGCGGTGGGCGACTTCCCCGAGGTCAACGTCGGGCCGAAGTGGCTGCTGGTGCGCATGCTGACCGCATTCGGCGCCGGCCTCGTTCCCATCCTCTGAAGGTAGCCGCATGACCCAGGTATTCCGCGAAGCCGTTTCCATCGAGCAGCTCAACGCACTCAGCCGCAATACCGCCATCGATACCCTCGGCATCGTCTTCAGCGCCGCTGGCGAGGACTGGCTGCAGGCGACCATGCCGGTGGATGAGCGCACCCGCCAGCCGTACGGCATCCTGCACGGTGGCGCCTCGGTGGTGCTGGCCGAAACCCTCGGCAGCAGCGCCGGCAATCTCTGCGTGGATACCGCCAAGCAGGTCTGCGTGGGCCTGGAGATCAACGCCAACCACGTCCGCGCCGTGCGTTCGGGTACGGTCACCGGCACCGCGCGCGCGGTGCACGTGGGCCGCAGCACCCAGCTGTGGGAAATCCGCATCGAGGACGAGCAGGGCCGGCTGGTCTGCATCTCGCGGCTGACCCTGGCCGTGGTGGCGGCCGGGCACGGTTGAGCTGTCGCGGCATCGGCGACGGCGGCGGAACCCAGCGTTCCCCGCCGATGGCCGCCGTCAATGAGACTTATGGCCGAATTCGGCTGGCAGCGATGGCAGCCCTCCGGTATCGTGCGTGGATGACTTCCCCCACTCCGGCCCCCCGCGGCGGCGTGGCGCGTGTGTGCCGTTACCTGTACCGCGTACCGCTGCTGTTGGTCCACATCACCGTGTTCCTGCCGCTGATCCTGATCGGCATGCTTCCGCCATGGGGCGAGCTGCGCGTGGGCGACGATACCTTCGGCGCCAAGGTGGTGAACTGGTGGCAGGGCGGCCTGATGTGGATCTTCGGCTTCCGCCTGTCGCGCGTCGGCCAGCCGCTGCCGGGCGCAGTGCTGTTCGTCGCCAACCATGTCAGCTGGGTCGATATCTCCATCCTGCACAGCCAGCGCATGATGGGCTTTGTCGCCAAGCGCGAGATCGCCAGCTGGCCGGTGGTCGGTTGGCTTGCCGGGCGCGGCCAGACCATTTTCCACCAGCGTGGCAACACTGAATCGCTGGGTGGGGTGATGCAGGTGATGGCCGACCGCTTGCGCGCCGGCAAGGCCGTTGGCGTGTTCCCGGAAGGGCGTACCCGCGGTGGCCACGACGTTGGCCCGTTCCATGCGCGCATCTTCCAGGCGGCGGTCGAAACCAGCGTGCCAGTACAGCCGGTGGCGCTGGTCTATGGAGTGCGCGGGAATGCACAGACCATCGTGGCCTTCGGCCCGGGCGAGAGTTTCTTCGCCAATTTCCTGCGCCTGCTCGGTGAGCCGGCGCGGCCTACCGAAGTGCATTTCCTGGAGCCGATCGGCACCCAGGACCTGGAAGGCCGTCGGCGCATCGCGGAAACTTCGCGCGCGCGCATCGTGGCGGCCATGAGCGGGGATTGAGGCCATGGTGGCCGTGTTTCCGCCACCGACCCTCGACGCTGATGCGCCGATGCTCACCGCGTCCGACTATCAGCCGCCGCGCTGGCTGCGCAATCCGCATCTGCAGTCGATGCTCAGCTCCAGCCGCATGCGCCTGCAACGTGGCCTGCTGCTGCTGGCCGCCACCGGCGCTGTCAGCGAGGAGTTGATCCTCGATGGTGGTGAGGGTGTGCGCCTGCAGGGCTGGCACAGCCATGTAGAAGGGCGCGAACCGCGCGGCATCGCCCTGCTGCTGCACGGCTGGGAAGGCAGCGCCGAATCCAGCTACATGCGCATGGCTGCTGCCCGCATGCTGGAGCAGGGGTTAGACGTAGTGCGGCTGAACTTCCGCGACCACGGCAATACCCATCATCTCAATCCCGGCATCTTCCACTCCAACCTCATCGACGAAGTGGTGCACGCCGCAGGCGATGTCGCCCAGCGCTGGCCCGATCTGCCGCTGGTTGCAGCCGGCTACTCGCTGGGTGGCAACTTCGTGCTGCGGCTGGCCCTGCGCGCACCGGCCGCCGGTGTACCGCTGCAGCACGTGGCCGCGGTCTGCCCGGTGCTCGACCCCGGGCTGACCATGGAGAACATCGAGAACGGTCCGGCGATGTACGACTGGTACTTCCGCCGCAAGTGGGCCGGCTCGCTGCGGCGCAAGCGCGATCTGTTCCCCGAACTGAGCGACTGCGACGACCGTGTGCTGAACATGGACATCCGTTCGCTGACCGCCTGGCTGGTCGAGCGGCACACCACGTTCGGTTCGTTGCAGGCCTATTTCGATGGCTACTCCATCGCCGGCGACCGCCTGTCCACGCTGCAGGTACCTGCTGACATCCTGATGGCGCAGGACGATCCGGTGATCCCCTACGCGACCTTCCGCGATTGGCAGCTGCCGCAGCAGGCGCGGTTGGAAACCGCCTGCTGGGGCGGCCACTGTGGCTTCCTGGAAAACTGGCGCGGCGATGGGTTCTCCGAGCGTTGGGTCGCACAGCGCCTGCGGCGGGTCCTGCCGGGCTGAACCGGCACCGGCGCGCGGCCCGCTACAATGCGGGTTTGACCTTGAACCGGACGGCCATGCAAGACCAGATCCTCCAAGCGTTGCGTCAGAACGATGCCGGCCAGGCCGTGCAGCTGGCCCAGGCGTGGACCCGTGACGAACCCGGCAAGGCCGAGGCCCACCGCTGGCTGGCGCTTGCGCTGCAGCAGCAGGGCCAGGCCGAGGCCGCGATGGAGGCGTTGCAGCAGGCGCTGCAGCTGGCCCCCGATGATGCGCAGCTGCACCTGCAGCACGCCGGCCTGCTGCTGGCACTGCGCCAGTTCGACGGGGCCGATGAAGCCCTGCTGCGCACCACCGGGCTGGACCCCAACGCCTTCCCGGCTTACCTGATGCAGGCGCACCTGGCGGTGGGCCGCAATGATTTCGACGAGGCCCAGCGGCTGTCGACCCTGGCCTCGCGGCTGGAGCCGGACCATCCGGAACTGCTGACCATCGATGGCATGGTCGCGCTGCGCCGCGGCGACGCCGACCGTGCGCTGGCCCTGTTGTCGGCGGCCAGCCAGGCGCTGCCGGACGATACCCGCGTGCTGTACGCGCTGGGCTTTGCCTATCTGGGCAAGGACATGCTGGCGTTTGCCGAGCAGGCGTTCCGTCGCGTGCTGGCGTTGAACCCGAAGATGTCCTCGCTGCACGGCATGGTGGTGCAGCTGGCCTTGCGCCAGGGCAACGTGGAGGCCGCCGCCGAGGCAATGCAGCAGGCGCTGCAGCAGCCGGAGCTGGACGTGCCGCCGATGCGCCGCCTGGCCGGCGAACTGGCACTGCGCAGTGGCCAGCCGCTGCAGGCGCTGGAGCACCTGCTGCCGCTGCTGGAGTCGTTGCAGGGTGACCGCCAGGTGCTGCAGCTGCTGCTGATGTCCTGGCAGCGCCTGGGCCGCGAAGATGAAGCGCGCGCACGCCTGGATGACGCTCTGGAAAGCAATGACCAGCTGCATGACCTGTGGCTGGCACGACTGGCCGTGGAAGACGTCGGCAGTGCCGGCGCCGTAGCCGTCGTGGAGCGCTGGATGGCAGCGATGCCCGGCCACCTGCCGGCGCTGGAAGCGCGCATGCGTCTGCATGACATGGCCGGCGAGCATGAGCAGGGCGAAGCCATCGCCGAGCGCATCACCACCCTGGAACCGGGCCGCGTCAGCGGTGAAAGCCGTCGCGTCGAGGGGCTGCTGCAGCGTGACCCGGCCGCCGCCGTGGAGCGCGTGCAGGCCCTGATCGCACAGGCACCGGAGGGACACCGCGCTGATCTGCGGACCTGGCTGGGCGAGATCCAGGATCGCGCCGGGCAGCCGGAAGAAGCGCTGCGTACGTGGATGGCGCTGCAGACCGACCAGGCTTCGCAGCGGCTGCCGTTGCCGCCGCAGGCCAAGGCACCGCCGAGCTGGCCGGAGATGGCCAGCATCGACGAAGCGACGCGCGACAGCGGCTCGGCGCCGATCTTCCTGTGGGGCGCCCCGGGTTCGGGCGTGGAGCGGGTGGCAACCGGCCTGGCCGCTGCCAGCCCGGTGCTGCGCAGTGATCGTTACACCGCCACGCCACCGGACGATGCCTTCCAGAACTACAACACGCTGCAGGACCTGGCGTCGGGCGTGCTGAGCCCGGAACGTCTGGTCGAGCGTTGGCGCGAGCACCTGCCCGCCCGCGGCCTGGAAAGTGACACCGTGATCGACTGGCTGCTGTGGTGGGACAACGCGCTGTTGTGGGCATTGCGCCCGCAGCTGCCGCAGGGCCGCCTGCTGCTGGTGCTGCGCGACCCGCGCGACATGCTGCTGGACTGGATCGCCTACGGCGCCGCCGCACCGCTGGCGATGACCTCGATGGCCGAAGCCAGCCAGTGGCTGGTGCGTTCGCTGACGCAGATCGCCGCGCTGCACGAGGAAGACCTGTATCCGCACGTGCTGCTGCGCATCGACGACATCGGCAACGATGCACATGCGATGGCCGACCTGCTGGGCCGCGTGTTCGGGCGTCCGATGCCGCCGGCTGCACAGCTGGGTGCACCTCGCCTGCCTGCCGGTCACTGGCGCAGGTATCGCGACGTGATGGGCGCCGCGTTCGCCCAGCTCACCCCGGTCGCGGTGCGCTTGGGTTACCCGGAAGAGTGAGGAGCATCTGATGCAACTGAGCAGTCACAGCCTGGCCAACGGTGCGTCGATCGACCGTGAGTTCGCCGCCGGCGATGCCGCCGGCTTCGCCCCCGACCGCAACCCGCACCTGGCCTGGAGCGGCGTGCCCGATGGCACCCGCTCGTTCCTGCTGGTGTGCGTGGACCCGGACGTGCCAACGGTACCGGAGACGGTCGGCCGCGATGACATGAGCGTGCCGCGCGATCAGCCGCGCGGCGATTTCGTGCACTGGGTGATGGCCGACATCCCGGCCTCGGTGCAGGAGATCGCCGCTGGCAGCTGCAGCGATGGCTTCGTGGTGAAGGGCAAGACCGCGCCGGCCGGCCCGACCGGCAGCCGCCAGGGCCTGAACGATTTCACCGGCTGGTTCGCCGGCAATCCGGACATGGCCGGTGATTACCTCGGCTACGACGGCCCGTACCCGCCGTTCAACGACGAGCGCGTGCACCGCTACTTCTTCCGTGTGTTCGCGCTGGATGTGACCACGCTGTCGTTGCCGGAACGCTTCACCGCCGCCGATGCGTACCTTGCAATGCACGGCCACGTACTGGCCGAAGCGGCGCTGCACGGCACCTATACATTGAATCCTGCGCTGGGTTGAGCGCGTCTGCAGGGCCGGGCCAAACCCGACTTTGCCTTCTGTAGCCATGCTCGCCTGCTTTTCGCCCAGTCGAGCATGGCTGGACTCTACAAAGGCCCGATCGAGCTGGCTCGACCCTGCCGGCTGCCCTTCTCATCTGTTTTTCAGTGGCAACGGCGCGAACACCAGCGTGTCGCCACGTGCGGTATACAGGGTCAACGGCCCCGCGCTACCCATGACCAGTGTGGAGGTCCCCAGAATCCTGCGCTTGGCTTCGGTTTCCTGTTCGCCTTTGGCACCGAAGCATCCCTTCAGGTTCTGTTCCATGCTGCCCAACGTGAGCTGGCTGTCTTTCAACGCGTATGGGCCGCTCATGCCGTTGCACAGGTTCAGCATGTTGGCACTGGTGCCGCGGAACAACAGACCGACGGGCGGATCACTGGCGATGAATAGTGCATCCAGGCGCTTGCCGTTGCCGTCGACTGCGTGGGTGAGATGCCACTCATGTGCCTGCAGGCGTTGCAGATCGCTGGCATCACTGGCTGCCGCGAGGCCGGCAGGCGTTGTGGCCAGCAGGAGCGCGAAAATGCGGGAGAGAATCATGCCTGTCTCCTTGGCGGTTGGGTATGTAGAGTCGAGCTATGCTGGACTGCCTTCTGCCCAGCCGAGCATGACTCGACTTCAAGGTGTCCCATGGAAGAAGGGCGACCTCGCGGCCGCCCTTCTGCATTACTTCTTCTCGATGGCCGACTCGACCACCATGTCCAGCACGTACGCCTGCGACGGCGCATCGGCCGGCGGGTTCTTCACTTCGTAGCGCTTCACACGCACCACGTTGCGCACGCCGTCTTCGTGGGTGTAACCCTCGATGTTGCCGTAGAAGTTCTCGAACTTGCCCGGCTCGCCCTGCTTCAGGCCCTTGTCGTCGAACTTCACTTCGCGCACCTGCAGGCACTGGTAATCCGGGATCAGCGGGTGCGAGCACTTCTCGGTCTTCGCAGCCACTTCCAGGAACACGGTTTCGCCGGCGCCGCCGTAGCGGGTTTCAGCGGTCGGTTCCGGGTTGAACACCAGCACGTCGCCCTTGGCGGTGGTCAAGGTCAGCACGCCGTTGGCGTCCTGTTCGGCCTTCAGTTCGCCCTGCAGACGGCTGGAGACGGCTTCGTCCAGCGCCATCAGCGCCTTGTCGGTGCAGGCCATCATGGTCGAGGCCATCGCGCTCACGCTCAGCTTGCCATCGGCCAGGGTGTAACCGCCGCCCATGCGGTTGCAGGTGTTGCTGACCGACAGGCGGCCATCAACGAAGTCCAGGGTGACCGGCTTGTCTTCGCGGGCGAACAGCGCATCGATGCGCTTGCCATCGGCCGCGGTGGCCTGCTGCAGCAGCCAGTGCTGGCTCTGCAGGCGCTGCGCATCCAGGTGTGCCAGCGCCTTCTGGTCGCCGGCCTTGGCCGCGGCCGGGGCCAGATCGTCACCGCCGGTTCCGGCCGGGGCAGGGGTCTGGCTGCAGGCGGCCAGCAGGGCCAGCGGGAGGAGCAGGGTGAGCTTGCGGTTCATGGTGATTCTCCTTGGGGAACCGAGGGGGAAACGGACCGGGGCCGGCAACGGGGTTCCCGTGCCCCGGCGCTGTTCAGCTGCCGGATGGCAACCACAGCAGCAATGCAGCGCCCAGGGCGATGCGGTAAATCGCGAAGGCCGTGAAGCGATGCGACTTGATGTAGCCCATCAGCCACTTCACTACGACGAAGCCGGTGATGGCTGCGGCAAGGAAGGCCACGCCAACGTCGGTCCAGTTCTCGCTGCCCAGGTTCCCTTCCTTGGCCAGTTCCAGGAAGGTGTAGGCGCTGGCGGCGAACATGGTGGGAATGCCGACCAGGAACACGAACTCGGCAGCGGCCGCGCGGCGGCTCAGGCCCAGCAGCATGGCCAGGAAGATCGCCGAGGCCGAGCGCGAGGTACCGGGGAACACGCCGGCCAGCACCTGCGCCAGGCCAACACCGATGGCCACCGTCCAGGTCACCTGGTCGCGATCGGGCAGGCGCGCGGTATAGGCCTCCACCAGCAGCATCCAGATGCCGCCGATGATCAGCGCCCAGGCCACCGGGCTGACGGTTTCCGGCAGCGACCAGCCGGCCTTGCGCACCACCAGGCCGACCACGGCGGTTACCAGGAAGGCCGCGCCGAGCTTGAACACGTACTCGCGGTTCTCGCGCTGGCCGAAGCCGGTGGCCAGCTGCAGCAGGCGCTGGCGGAACACCAGCACCACGGCCAGGATCGCACCGGCCTGGATGATGATGTTGAAGAAGTCCGATCGCGCGCCCAGCCAGTGCTGGGCGATCAGCAGGTGGCCGGTGCTGGAGATCGGCAGGAATTCGGTCAAGCCTTCGAGGATGCCCAGCAGCAGGGCGGAGAGCAGGTCGGACATGGACGGTGCGGGCGCGGGCGGCGGAAGAAGCCCGAGAGAATAGACGATCCATGCCGCACCAAACGGGTGCGTGCGGTAATCCGCGCACCCGTTTGGTGCATGTGCTTCTGCACCGCCCTGGGGCAGGCGCTTTGAAATCAACAACTTGTGAAGGCCGAAAAGTTGGCACGGTCGTTGCTGTACCTCAGCAGGCATTCATTCCCATCCGAGGTCGTACCGATGTCCGTGGAAAACGTTGAGAAGCTGATCAAGGACAACCAGATCGAGTTCGTCGATCTGCGTTTCGTCGACATGCGTGGCGTCGAGCAGCACGTCACCTTCCCGGTCAGCATCATCGAGCCGTCGCTGTTCGAAGAAGGCAAGATGTTCGATGGCAGCTCGATCGCCGGCTGGAAGGGCATCAACGAATCGGACATGGTGCTGCTGCCCGATACCGCCAGCGCCTACGTCGACCCGTTCTATGCCGATCCGACCATCGTGATCAGCTGCGACATCCTCGACCCGGCCACCATGCAGCCGTACGGCCGCTGCCCGCGCGGCATCGCCAAGCGCGCCGAGGCCTACCTGAAGTCTTCGGGCATCGCCGAAACCGCGTTCTTCGGTCCGGAGCCGGAATTCTTCATCTTCGATTCGGTCCGTTTCGCCAATGAAATGGGCAACACCTTCTTCAAGGTCGATTCGGAAGAAGCCGCCTGGAACAGCGGCGCCAAGTACGACGGCGCCAACAGCGGCTACCGTCCGGGCGTGAAGGGCGGTTACTTCCCCGTTCCGCCGACCGACACCCTGCACGACCTGCGTGCGGAGATGTGCAAGACCCTGGAACAGGTCGGCATCGAAGTGGAAGTGCAGCACCACGAAGTGGCCACCGCCGGCCAGTGCGAGATCGGCACCAAGTTCAGCACCCTGGTGCAGAAGGCCGACGAACTGCTGCGGATGAAGTACGTCATCAAGAACGTTGCCCACCGCAACGGCAAGACCGTCACCTTCATGCCCAAGCCGATCGTCGGCGACAACGGCAGCGGCATGCACGTGCACCAGTCGCTGTCCAAGGGCGGCACCAACCTGTTCTCCGGCGACGGCTACGGCGGCCTGAGCCAGCTGGCGCTGTGGTACATCGGCGGCATCTTCAAGCACGCCAAGGCGATCAACGCCTTCGCCAACTCGGGCACCAACAGCTACAAGCGCCTGGTGCCGGGCTACGAAGCCCCGGTGATGCTGGCCTACTCGGCGCGCAACCGTTCGGCCTCGTGCCGCATTCCGTGGGTGTCCAACCCGAAGGCGCGCCGCATTGAAATGCGCTTCCCCGATCCGATCCAGTCGGGCTACCTGACCTTCACCGCGCTGATGATGGCCGGCCTGGACGGCATCAAGAACCAGATCGACCCGGGCGCACCGAGCGACAAGGATCTGTACGACCTGCCGCCGGAAGAAGAGAAGCTGATCCCGCAGGTCTGCTCCTCGCTGGACCAGGCGCTGGAAGCGCTGGACAAGGACCGCGAGTTCCTCAAGGCCGGTGGCGTGATGAGCGATGACTTCATCGATGGCTACATCGCGCTGAAGATGCAGGAAGTGACCAAGTTCCGCGCGGCGACCCACCCGCTGGAATACCAGCTGTACTACGCCAGCTGACCGGCTGCGATGGCGGTGGGTAACCCCTCCCACCCGCCGCCATCGCATCCGTCTTTGCGGCTGGGGAGCCGCAGGGCGGGCTCCGGCCCGCCGTGGTAGAGCGGACCGTTGGTCCGCTGCATTGGAAACGCGGGCCCTTGGCCCGCAGATCCAGGGGCAAGAGAGAGACCGGACACGCGACATGGGCCGCCCTCCCTCCCGCGTCGGCCGTGCAAGGAGAGAGGCACGGCTGTCCCGGCCCGGTTCGTGTCCGGTGCAACAGCCACGGCCATCACCACGATGGCCCGTGGTTGCCTGATGCCATCGCGCGTTCGCGCGCTGGCCCCATCCACCATCGGGACATGCGCATGAAACTGATCTCCGCCATCATCCGACCGTTCAAGCTCGACGAGGTCCGAGAGGCCCTGTCCGATGCCGGCGTGTCGGGCATCACCGTGACCGAAGTGAAAGGCTTCGGCCGCCAGAAGGGCCACACCGAGCTGTATCGCGGTGCCGAGTACGTGGTCGACTTCCTGCCCAAGATCAAGATCGAAACCGTGGTCACCGACGAACGTGCCGATGCAGTGATCGAAGCGATCCAGTCATCTGCAGGCACCGGCAAGATCGGCGACGGCAAGATCTTCGTGACCGCTGTCGAGCAGGTCATCCGCATCCGCACCGGCGAAATCGGCGCCGACGCGCTGTAAGCCCCCTTCCGGAGACTCCCCCATGAAGATGCGCCTTCTCACCGGGTGGCAAGCCCGGTTCCATCTGGTGTGCCTGCTGATGCTGTTCAGTGCGCTGGCCGCCGGTGTCTGGCCAGGCAGTGCACATGCCCAGGCCCAGGTCACGCCGCTGCAGAGCGAAGCCGTGGCCGTCGAGCCCTTGCAGGACCCGACCGCCGCTGCGCCTGCGGCTGCCGAAGCGGTGGCCGCGCCCGCCTATGACCACGGCGACGTCGCCTGGATGCTCACCTCCACCCTGCTGGTGCTGCTGATGGTGGTACCGGGCCTGGCCCTGTTCTATGGCGGCCTGGTGCGTTCAAAAAACGTGCTGTCGGTGCTCAGCCAGATCCTGGTGGTGTTCTCGCTGGTGCTGCTGTTGTGGGTGGCCTATGGCTACAGCGCAGTGTTCAGCGCCGGCAATCCGTTCTTCGGCTCGTTCACCGAATTCGCCTTTCTCAAGGGCTTCACCCCGGAGTCGGTGGGCAACACGCCGATCAAGGGGCTGCCGGACTACCTGTTCGTCGCCTTCCAGTCGACCTTCGCCGGCATCACCACCGCGCTGATCGTCGGTGCCTTCGCCGAGCGCATCAAGTTCCGCGCAGTGCTGCTGTTCTCGGCGCTGTGGTTCACCCTCAGCTACATCCCGATGGCGCACATCGTCTGGGGTGGTGGTTACCTGGGTGAGATGGGCGCTATCGATTTCGCCGGTGGCACCGTGGTGCACATCAACGCCGGTGTGGCCGGTCTGGTGGCTGCATGGTTCGTCGGCAAGCGCCTGGGCTACGGGCAGACCGCGTTGAAGCCGCACAACGTGCCGTTCACCTATATCGGCGCGATGCTGCTGTGGGTCGGCTGGTTCGGCTTCAATGCCGGTTCCGCCGCTGCCGCCGACACCGTCGCCTCGCTGGCCTTCCTCAACACTGTGCTGGCGACTGCTGCAGCGGTGCTGGGCTGGACGCTGGTTGAAGCGATCAGCAAGGGCAAGCCGTCGGCACTGGGCGCGGCCTCGGGTGCGGTGGCAGGCCTGGTTGGCATCACCCCGGCGTGCGGTACCGTCGGCCCGCTCGGCGCGATCGTCATCGGCCTGGTTGCCGGCGTGGTCTGCGTGTGGGGCGTGACCGGCCTCAAGCGTCTGCTGAAGGTGGACGACACCGCCGACGTGTTCGGTGTGCATGGCGTGGGCGGTATCGTCGGCGCGATCCTCACCGGTGTGTTCAGCGCGCAATCGCTGGGCGGCACCAAGGCCGATCTGGATATCGGCCATCAGGTATGG
The DNA here is from genome assembly GCF_052114625.1 of Stenotrophomonas sp. 2YAF26. NCBI lineage: Bacteria > Pseudomonadati > Pseudomonadota > Gammaproteobacteria > Lysobacterales > Lysobacteraceae > Stenotrophomonas > Stenotrophomonas sp. 2YAF26. Next base: position 74,894 of record NZ_JBFRFC010000004.1, read on the forward strand.
GTGCAGGTGGTCAGCGTCGGCCTCACCGTGCTGTGGTCGGCCGTGGTGACCGCAGCCATCCTGCTGCTGGTCAAGGTGGTGGTCGGCCTGCGGGTGACCGAGGAGGCCGAGCGTACCGGCCTGGATGTCACCTCGCATGGTGAATCGGCCTACGAGGCCTGATGCATCTACATGGTGGGTGCCGACCGTTGGTCGGCACTGCACCTGCTCTGGTGGGCGCCAAGCTTGCTCGGCACTGCTCCTGCTCTGGTAGTTGCCAAGCTTGCTTGGCACTGCACCTGCTATGGACTGCTCTGCTCTGGTGGGTGCCGACCGTTGGTCGGCACGCTCGGTGGCCCAGCCACGCATGGCGTGGCTCTACTGCATCATCTCGCCCAATCGCGCACAATCAGGGCATGCACCCGATCCGCACTTCCCTGATGCTCTCGGCCTGCCTGCTGCTGGCCGCCTGTGCCTCCACGCCGCAGGAAACCCGCAACCCGCTTGCCACCTGGGTGCCGTCGCCGAACCAGAACGCGCGCACGCCGGTCATCATCGTCATCCACCACACCGAGCAGAAATCGGTGCAGCAGAGCCTGCACACGCTGCGTACCGCCAACAGCGGCGGGCGGGTCAGTGCGCATTATCTGATCGGCGCCGATGGCCATCGCTACCAGCTGGTGGCCGATGAGCGCCGCGCCTGGCACGCCGGTTCCGGGCGCTGGGGCACCATCACCGATCTGAACTCCGCGTCCATCGGCATCGAGCTGGACAATGACGGTCGTACGCCCTTCAGCCCCGCGCAGATCGAATCGCTGATCGTGCTGCTGCGCGACCTCACTGACCGGCTGAACATTCCGCCGCGGCAGGTGATCGGTCACGCCGACCTGGCACCGACGCGAAAGGAAGATCCCAGCCGCTTCTTCCCGTGGCAACAATTGGCCGAAGCTGGTTTCGGCGTGTGGCCGCGCGCTGCCGATGGTGCTGCGCCGGAAGGATTCGATGTATGGGCCGCGCTGGCGCGCTTCGGTTATCCGCTCGACAACCGCGAAGCAGCGGTACGGGCGTTCCACCGCCGTTTCCGTGGCAGCGACACCCTGCCGAAAGCCCTCGACGCCGAAGACGCGCGCATCCTGCATTCGCTGTTGCTGCAGACCCCGTGACGAACCTGGCAGCGCCGGGCCATGCCCGGCGAGCGCGAAGCGCGACCCCGGTTGGGCACCGCCGGGCATGGCCCGGCGCTACCCGCCTTCCATGCCCAACGCTTCGCGCAGCGTGGCCACATGCGCGCGCCCAACCGGCAGCTCGCTGCCGTCACTCAACACCAGCCAGTAGCGACTGCCGGAGGCAGCATGCAGCGTGCGGACCTGGCGCAGGTTGACCAGGTAGGAACGATGGCAGCGGATGAAATCCGCCGGCAGCACGCTGGCCAGCGCGGCCAGGGATTTGTCATGCAGTTCACTGCGGCCGTCGCGCAGACGCACCTGGCTGTAGTCGCCGTCGGCGCGGATCCAGAGCACGTCCGCCAGTTCGACGGTCGCTGTGCCCTGCGCGCGCCAGACACCCAGATAACGCGCGCGACCGGCGCGGACACCCCCGGTGTCGAGCAGCCTTTCCAGCGCCTGGGCGAGGCGCTCGCGTGAGAAGGGCTTGGGCACGAAGTCGAGTACGCCGTGTTCGAATGCCTGCAATGCGCGCTCACGGTGTGCCGACACCACCACGCACTGGTAGCGCCCGGCCACCGCGCGGCGCAGCAGTTCGAAGCCATCGTCGCCGCCAAGGTTGAGGTCCAGCAGCAGGCCGTCGTAGACGCTGCGCTGCAACCGGTCTCCGGCCGCTTCCAGATCGGCCACCGCATCGAAACGCGCCCGTGCGCCGGCCAGCTCGCCGCACATGCGCAGCAGGCGCTGTCGCACCAGGGGCTCGTCCTCGACGATCAGGATGCGCATGTCAGCTCGATCCGGCCGTACCAGCAGTCGCCGTCGATGCCCTGCACGAAGCTCCAGCCGGCGGGGCTGGCCGCCGCCAGGCTCGCCTCGATGTAACGGGTACCCGTGCCACGGCCGTGGTGTGGGGCCGAGCCTCGCGCACTGCGCAGTTCCAGTATCCAGCGCGCGTTGTCGCGCTGCACGTGCAGGCGGAAAGGGTGCCGTGCGCAGGCAACAGCGCCGGCATGGGTCAACGCGTTTTCCACCTGCGCATGCAGGATGCCGGGCGGCAGCGAAATCGCCGCATCCTCGCCATCGACCTCCAGCACCATGCGCCGGTCCAGGGCAAGGCCGACGATATCCAGGTGGCTACGGCACAAGGCCAACTCATCCTGCAGGGGAACGCTCTGGCGGCTGCTGCTGTCGCGCAGGCGATCGAACTGATCGGCCAGCGACTCCACCATGCGGCTGGCGCGCATCGGCGACTGCTCGATCAGTTCCTGCAGGCAGGTCAGCGTGTTCATCAGCCAGTGCGGCTGGATGCCCCGTTGCAGCAACTGCAACGAAAGCCGCGCGCGTTCTTCGCGCAGCCAGGCGTTGTGCCGGTCCAGCGCCTGCAACTGGGCGGCGTGGCGCAGCAGAAGGAACACCATCAGCACCGCCAGCAGCAGGAAGTAGGGGCCATCCAGGAAGGCGCCGCGTGCAACCAGCAACGCCAGCAGGCCTGCAGACAGCAACGCCAGGATCGGCCATCGGTCCTCCTGGCCGGCAGGCGCCCGCAACAGCACCCAGGTCGAAGCGAGCAGGCTCAACAGCAGCACCGCCGCAGAGCGGGTGTCGAAACCGGGCAGGGCGATGACGGCGGCCGCGATCAGCGCCAGATAGCTGAAACAACCGGCTCTGGGCACGGCCACTTCGAAGCGACGCGCAAGATAGGCCGGCAGCAGCAGCGCCGCGATCACATGCAGGGCCAGCAGCGCGACCAGGCGAACGCCATGCCAGGGATAGGGGTAGCCCAGCAATGATCGCCACGCCTCGACCGCGGGCAGTGCCAGCCCCACCACACCCAGTGCCAGCAGCAGGCGCGCGCCGGGCGTGCGTGTCTGCCCACGCAGCACCGCCAGGAAATACAGGCAGGCGGCTGCCAGCGCACCGGTGGCAAAGGCCGCGATCAGCCATGGCAGGATGATCTGGCCGTAAAGCACGGGGGCGGGCGCGATCAGCACCATCGCATCGGCGCCATGCAGGGTGAAGTGCTGCTGCTGGCTGGATGCAAGCACCAGCAGCTCATCGGTGGTGTTGCCCGACGCCGGTGGCAGCACGCGCACGACGTCTACGCGCCCCGGCGTCTCTTCTTCCGGCGTGCGACCGACAACGCCATTGCTGATCCATGGCATCCCGTTCCAGTACAACTGGCTGGCAGCGCGCAAGGACAGCCTCACTGTACGTCCATGATCGGTGCCGCTTTCCGACGCTGGCACCTGCCAGCGCAGCCAGTACGGGCCACGCCACTGCGCCAGCTGTTGCTGGTCCAGCGGCCGCCACGCCAGGTTCTGCGGTGGGTGCGTTGGCAGGCCGCCGGATGCACCGGCAATCGCAGGTGCCATCTGCGCGCCCTGCACAACCCTCATTTCCGGCGGCGGCATCGACACGATCAGCCACGCAGCCACTGCCGCAAGCAGCGCAGCAAGGACAGCCAGGGTTCGTGTGATCTGCATGGCGGCCATCGTATCGGTTGTGTGGAGACATTGGACCGGCGTCTGGAGACGTTCGGCGGATGGACGCGACCGCAGCACTGCGAGGGAGCAGATGCTGGCGGCGCACATCCCTCCATCGGAGCCCAACATGACCCGCAGCGCCTCTACGTCTTCCGGCAGTTTCCAGGTTCGTCGCCCTGTCGTGGCCGTCACCCTCGCCGCGCTCTGCCTGGCCCTCGCCGCTGCCCTTCCCGCGCAGGCCGGTCCGGCGGCGCTGGCATTCGAGCCCTACACGCTGCAGACCAGGAACCATGGCGATATCGCCGCCGAGATCGCCACGCTGCAGGTGCCGCGACGGCACAGTGAGCCGGACGGTCCGCAGCTGCACCTGAAGGTGGTGCGCCTGCGTGCGACGGCTGGCAATGGCCGCGCCGCACCGGTGGTCTACCTGGCCGGTGGTCCGGGTGGTTCTGGCATCGATACCGCACGTGGTCCGCGCTGGCCGGTGTTCGACCAGGTGCGGCGCGAATCCGACGTGCTCCTGCTCGACCAGCGCGGCGCCGGCTTGTCCGAGCCGCCGCCGGAATGTCCGCATGAAACACGTTTCGACGACGCCCAACCGCTGCAGCGCGATACGGCCCTGGCCGCAGTGCAGGCCACGGCCGCCAAGTGCGTAGCGTTCTGGCGTCAGGCCGGTGTCGATCTCGGCGCTTACACCACGACCGAGAGTGCCGGCGACCTCGATGACCTGCGGCGCGCGCTGGACGTGCCGAAGATCAGCCTGTGGGGCATGAGCTATGGCACCCATCTGGCCTTGGCCACGGTGCGCCTGCACGGTGCCGGTCTTGATCGCGTTGTGCTGATGGGATCCGAAGGTCCCGACGATACGCTGAAACTGCCCCTGAGCAGCGACGCGCTGCTGCAGGACCTGGCGGTGCTTGCGCGCAAAGACGGCTTCGACGATCTCGCCGGATCGGTCACCCGCGTGCTGCAGGCACTGCGTGAGCAGCCGCGACGAGGCCACAGCCACATGCACAAGGGTCGCCAGGTCACCATCGGCCTGTACGACGCGCAGATCGTCATCGCCAATATGCTGGGGCAGCGCATCACCCAGCAGTGGCTGCCGTTGGTGCTGCGTGAGGCCGATAGGGGCAACTACGACCCGCTGGCCGATCTGGTGCTGATCGGGCGCGCCCAGTTCGCACAGTTCCCGGCCATGGGCCTGGCAATGGACGTCGCTTCCGGGCAGAGCCCGCAGCGCAGGGCGCTGGCCGAAGCCCAGGCACGCCAGAGCCTGTTCGGCGACGGGCTGAACTTCCCGTTCCCGGCCATCGGCGAGGGCCTTGGTCTGGCCGATCTGGGTGATGGCTTCCGCGGCCCGCTGCACAGCAACGTGCCGGTGCTGTTCATCAGCGGCACGCTGGATGGGCGTACGCCCCCGGCCAATGCCGATGCGCTGCGGCCGGGCTTCAGCAACGGTCACTCGCTGCTGGTGCGCAATGCCAGCCATCACAACGAGTTGTGGACAGGCAACCCGGCCATCGCCCGCAACATCGTCGACTTCCTCGCCGGCCGCGTCGTCAGCGAAACCGTGTTGGACGTGCCGCCGCCGGTGTTCGCCACCCGCAGCAGTGAGCTGCTGGGCGGCAAGCGATAAGGCCCGTGGTGTGGTGCAGGATGCGATCCCGGTCCTGCGCCACGCCCGATTGCACTACATTGGGGCAATGACTGACCTCATCGCCCCCTTCAACCGCACGTGCTGGAGCCTTCTCGCGCTTGCCGTGCTTGCTGGCTGTTCCACCACCGGCACCCGTCCGCAAGCGCCTGCCGCAGCAACGCCTGCAACCTACGCCAAGGTCGACTGGAACACGTTGCCGGCCGTATCCGATACCGACCTGCAGGCCGGCTTCGCCGCTTGGCGCAGCAGCTGCACCCGCCTGAAGAACGATGCGACCTGGGCCAAGCCCTGCGCGACCGCCAGCACCGTGTCCGACAAGGACGCTGCTGCGATCCGCGCATTCCTGCAGCGCGATCTCGATGTCTATTCCCTGCGCGCCGGCGGCCATCGCGCCGACGGCCTGATCACCGGCTACTACGAACCCATCTATCCGGGCAGCCTCACCCGTACCGACACCGCCACCGTGCCGGTGTACGGCACACCCGATGATCTGGTGGTGGTGCAGCTGGACAGCGTCTATCCCGAACTGAAGGGCAAGCGCCTGCGCGGTCGCGTGGAGGGCAAGGTGCTCAAGCCCTACGACGATGCCGGCAGCATCGCCAGCAAGGGGGCCAAGGCGCCGGTGCTGGCCTGGCTGACCGATCCGATGGACCTGCAGCTGCTGCAGATCCAGGGTTCGGGGCGGGTGCGCCTGGCCGATGGCAAGCAGGTGCGGCTGGCCTATGCCGAACAGAACGGCCATCCCTATCGCGCGATCGGCCGCTGGCTGGTGGAGCAGGGCGAGCTGAAGAAGGAAGACGTCACCATGGACGCGATCCGCGCGTGGGCGAAGGCACATCCGGCGCGGGTACCGGAACTGCTGCGCAGCAATCCCAGCTACGTGTTCTTCGTGCGCAGCGCGGACAGCCCGGAAGGTCCGCGCGGTTCGTTGAACGTGCCGCTGACCGCCGGCTACAGCGTGGCGGTGGATCGCACCGTGGTGCCGCTGGGCAGCCTGCTGTGGCTGTCGACCACGCGCCCGGACGGCACGCCGGTGGTACGCCCGGTGGCCGCGCAGGACACCGGTGGCGCCATTGCCGGCGAGGTACGTGCCGATCTGTACTGGGGCAGCGGCGATGCCGCCGGCAAGCTGGCCGGCGACATGAAGCAGAAGGGCAACCTGTGGCTGCTGTGGCCGAAGGGTGTGGCGTTGCCGCAGTAGGTCAGCAGGGGTCAGATCCCCTTCCGCAGGAAAGGGATCTGACCCCCATATGCCTGATAATGGCGCCATTCCGAACTTTCCGGTCGCGCATGCGGCCAGGACCCATGCAATGAAATACGCAAAGAACAACGCAAAATCCAACACGAAGAAGTACTACAAGCACTGGGCCGAATCGGGCCTGGGCAAGGGCAACGTGCTGATGGAAGCCCGTGGCGAGAAGATCGTGCGCCAGGTGGAGATCTACGGGGCCAAGGTCGTGTGGGCCGATGAAACCGGCCAGAGCGATGACCGCTTCGTGCTGGCCGACCAGCCGGTGTCGTTCATGGATTTCGACGAAGACGACGAGATCAGCGCGCGCGAGTTTGAAATCGCCTGGAAGAAGGCCCGGGAAGCCACCGGCTACCCCGTTTAAGGGCGAGGGGCCCGCAATCATCGGATGGCTGGCGGAATCGAAATGTTATAAAGTTTCATTTCCAGCCTCCCGCCCGCCCCCTGATGAAGACTCCCACGCTGGTGGCCGCGCTCGCGGCCGCCCCGTTCGCCCCTGAAGCATTCGCCCAGTCCGCCGACGCCGCGCTCACCCTGGGCAAGGTTGATGTGCACCAGCACAGCGAGGGGCAACTAAGCGCGCACCAGGTGCTGACCTCGGTGGACGTGCTGGGCGCGGACCAGATCGAAAACCGCAACGTGTCGCACAGCTGGGAGCTGCTCGGGCAGATGCCCGGCATCCAGCTGACCGAAACCCGGCAGGGCGCCGAGTCGGGCAAGGTCAGCTTCCGCGCCTTCAACGGCGAGGGCTACCTCAATGCCATCAAGACGCTGATCGACGGCATCCCCAGCAACGTCAACAGCGGCAACCAGCGCTTCATCGACATGCTGTTTCCGCTGGAAATCAGCTACATCGAAGTGGTGCGTGGTACCAACGACCCGCGCTACGGCCTGCACAACATCGGCGGCAACGTGAACTTCGGTACGCGCCAGGGCGGCACCTACACCGACGCGCGACTGGCCTATGGCAGCTACAACACCCGCGATATGCAGCTGGTGGTGGGCCGCGAAGCCAACGGCTTCGCGCAGAACTATTTTGTCGGCACCCAGGCCAGCGACGGCTACCGCGACCACGACAGCTCGAAGAAGTATTCGCTGGGCGGCAAGTGGTTCTTCGGCTCGCTGGAGGAGGGGCTGCGCATCGGCCTGACCGCGCGCGCCTACCATCACGAGGCCGACGAACCCGGTTTCATGACCGCGGAAGAGCTGCATGCGGGCCGCCGCCGCAGCGACCTGCGCAACGCCAATGACGGCGATGACCGCGACATGCGCCAGTTCGCCGCGCACCTGGACATGAAGCTGTCCGACGCGCTCACCTTCGGCACGCGGCTGTACTACAACCGCTATGAAGACGACCGTCGTGTGACCTTCAGTGACCTGCCCAGCGGCAACCTACCGCGCCAGCGTCGTGTCTGGGACGAGCGCCAGACGGGCATGCTCGGCACGCTCACCTGGCAGGCCAGCCCCATGCTTACCGTGGAAGGCGGGCTGAACTACGAGCAGCAGGACAACGGCTACCGTCGCGAGCGCTACGCCTACGCCGAGCCCACCGATTTCAGCCAGGCACCGGCACGCGTGCAGAACAACGACCGCCACAGCTTCGACAACTGGGGCGCTTACGTGCAGGCGATCTACCAGCCAGCCGACGCATGGAAGATCGTGCCGGCCTACCGCGTGGACCATTTCAGCGGCCACACCCGGCTGATGAACGGCGCCACCGGCCGCCTGCAGGACTACGGCAGCATCGGCCAGCCCAAACTGAGTGTCATCCACAGCCTGGGTGAGCACACCCACGTCTACGCCAACTGGGGCCGTACCTTCCAGGTGCTGACCGGTTCCACCGCGCCGGCCTACCTCACCCCGGGGCAGGCACCGATGCAGCCCTCCACCAACACCGGGATGGAGCTGGGCCTGAAATTCCAGCCCTTCGCCGGCAGCCAGGCCCGGCTGGCGGTATGGCAGCAGGACGCGGAAAACGAAGTGTCCAACATGCCGGCCACCGGCACCACGGTCACGCTGGGCAAGACCCGCCGCCGCGGCGTGGATGCGCAGATCAGCGCGCAGCTGGGTGACGCGTGGACGCTGTGGGCCTCGCATGCCTACCAGGAGGCGAAGATCACCCGCGACGACCGCGCCGCCGGCGTGACCCTGCAGGGACGCGAAGTGGCCGCCACCCCGCGCCACATCAGCAACCTCGGCCTGGACTACCAGGCCAGCGATGCCCTGCAACTGGGCCTGCAGGCGCGCGCGCAGGGCGATTACTACCTGGAAGAGCGCAACGCCACTGGCAAGTTCGGCGGCTTCGCCGTGCTCGACCTCAGCGCGAAGTATCAGATCACCCCGGCCTGGAGCGTGGACCTGCAGCTGAAGAACGTCACCGGCCGCGACTATGCCTACGCGTGGTACGACAGCTTCTTCTGGGACAGCGCCCGGCCGATGTTCTCGCCCGCCCCGGGCCGCGCGGTCTTCGTTGGGCTCAACATGAAGCTGTAACCCGCAAGGGGTCAGAGCCCTTTCCGCGAGGAAAGGGCTCTGACCCCACACCCACGTTTTGCACTACATTGGTGCAATGTCCGACCCCGCGCCCCCGCCGTCCCTCGATGCCCTCGGCACGCCGCTGGCCTGGGCCGGGCCCGATGGCCGCATCGCCGGCTGCAACCCGGCCTTCGCGCGCTGGCTGGGCGTCAGCGGCCGGCGCCTGCTCGGCCAGCCGTTGGCCGCGCTGGAAGTGCAGGGTGAGGCGCTGGCCCATTTCCTGGCACGCGATGAGCGCGACAGCCTGCGCCTGAACCGGCTGGCGTTGGCGCTGCCGGGCGAAGCCGCGCGTTTTGCCGAAGGCTGGATGAGCCGCCGCGACGATGGCGGCTGGCTGCTGGAGGCGCATCCGGTCGATGAGTTCCCCGGGCTCGACCCGACCCAGGCCCTGCCCAGCGCGCTCAGCGCAGCGCTGAAGGGCCTGGCGCACGAACTGCGCAATCCGCTGGCCGGGTTGAAGGGCGCCGCACAGCTGCTGGCCCGCCGCGCGGCGCAGCGCGATGCCAGCGAACGCGAGCTGATCGACCTGATCGGCTCGGAGATCGAGCGGCTCAATGGCCTGCTGGAGCAGCTGCTGTCACCGGCACCTGCCGCGCCGCATGCGGCGCTGAACATCCACGCCGCGTTGGAGCGCGTGCTGCGCCTGGCCGAGAACGAGGCCGGCTGGGCGGTGCGCCTGCAGCGCGACTACGACCCCAGCATCCCCGAATTCGATGGCGACGCCGATCGCCTCACCCAGGCGGTATGGAACCTGGTGCGCAATGCCATCCAGGCCGGTGCCGGCAACATCACCCTGCGCACCCGCGTTGAACACGGTGTGCGCATCGCCGAGCAGCTGCACACCCTGGCGTTGCGGCTGGAAATTGCTGACGACGGCTGTGGCGTGCCCGAAGAACTGGCCGAACACCTGTTCCTGCCGTTGGTCAGTGGTCGCGCCGAAGGCACTGGCCTGGGCCTGGCGCTGGCCCAGCAGGTCGCGCGCGAGCATCGCGGCACGCTGACCTACCGGTCGCGCCCGGGCCATACCGTATTCACCCTGCTGCTGCCGATCGGCAACGGCACCGTCGCCGCCGAGGAGGCCCCGCGCGATGTCTGAGTCTTCCTCGTCCGCGCCGTGCATCTGGGTGGTCGACGATGACCGCGCCGTGCGCTTCGTGTTGTGCACCGCGCTGCGTGAGGCCGGCTACCAGGTGGTCGACTTCGACAGCGCCGCCCCCGCACTGCAGGCGCTGGCTGATAGCCCGCCGCCTGCGCTGCTGTTCACCGACGTGCGCATGCCCGGCGACGATGGCCTGGTGCTGCTGGACAAGCTGAAGGCCGCGCTGCCGCAGCTGCCGGTGGTGGTGATGTCGGCCTACACCGACGTCGCCAGTACCGCCGGTGCGTTCCGCGGCGGTGCGCACGAGTTCCTGTCCAAGCCGTTCGATCTGGACGACGCGGTGGCACTGGCCCAGCGCGTACTGCCTGCGGTGGCGCCGGCCATGGCCGCGCCGACGCCCGCCGCAGAAGCCGCCAGCGACCAGCCGCCGCAACTGGTGGGCGATACGCCACCGATGCGCGCGCTGTTCCGCGCCATCGGCCGCCTCGCGCAGGCGCCATTGGCGGTGCTGATCATCGGCGAAACCGGTACCGGCAAGGAGCTGGTGGCCAACGCGCTGCACCGCGAATCGCCGCGTGCGCAGCATCCGTTCGTCGCGCTGAACACCGCCGCCATTCCCGCCGAGCTGCTGGAAAGCGAGTTGTTCGGCCACGAGGCCGGTGCGTTCACCGGCGCGCAGCGGCGCCACATCGGCCGCTTCGAGCAGGCCAATGGCGGCACCCTGTTCCTCGACGAAATCGGCGACATGCCGTTGCCGTTGCAGACGCGCCTGCTGCGCGTGCTCGCCCAGGGCGAATTCTTCCGCGTGGGCGGACGCGAACTGATCCGCGTCGATGTGCGCGTGGTCGCCGCCACCCACCAGGATCTGGAAGGACTGGTCGCGCAGGGAAAATTCCGAGCCGATCTGCTGCACCGCCTGGACGTGGTGCGCCTGCAGCTGCCGCCGCTGCGCGAGCGCCGCGAGGACATCGCGCAACTGGCCACCACGTTCCTGGCGGCTGCCGCGCGCAGGCTCGATACGCCGCCCAAGCGGCTGACCGCCGCCGCCCTGCAGGCGCTGCGCGAGCACGACTGGCCGGGCAACGTCCGCGAACTGGAAAACGTGTGCTGGCGCATGGCCGCACTAGCCGCCGCCGATACCATCGGTGTGGCTGATGTCGATACCGCGCTCAACCGTGCCCGCAGCCGGCGCAGCAGCACGGCCGCCGGTGACCCGGGCCAATGGGAAGCGCTGCTGTCCGAATGGGCACGCCGGCAGCTGGCCGAGGGCACCGAGGGCCTGCACGCGCAGGTGCGCGAACGGGTCGACCACGCCCTGTTGGAGGCCGCCCTGCAGATCACCCACGGTCGTCGCGCCGAAGCCGCCGCGCGCCTGGGCCTCGGCCGCAATACGCTTACCCGCAAGCTGGGCGCCGGTCGCCGCCGCGGCGGCCATTGAACGGTGCCTGCACGCGATCCTCGCACCCGCTTGCCGAACTGTTGATCCTCCATGGACGATGCCGTCCGTAGTGTTACCTGCAAGGAGTCCTCGATGCGTTTGTCCTTCGCCCTTCTGCCGCTGTCCGCTGCCGTGCTCCTGTCTGCCTGTGGCAGCGCACCGAAGAAGCCGCAGCCCACACCGCCGCCGGTGGTCACCACGCCCGTGGCCCAGCTGGCCGAAGCCAACCTGGCGCCAGCCTCGGCCAGCATCGTCAGCGGCCGTCTGGTGCTGAAGACCGAAAGCGGTGGCGTGCACTTGACCGGCCTGGTCGGCGGCCTGCAGCCGATGCAGCAGGCCGGTTTCCACATCCATGAGCGCGGTGACTGCAGCGCGGTGGACGCCAGCAGCGCCGGCAACCACTTCAATCCCGCCGGCGTCGCGCACGGTCGTGCCGGCAGCGGCAAGCACCACCTCGGTGACATCGACAACCTGCAGGCAGACGCGCAGGGCCGCGCCAACATCGATGTGCATCTGAAGGGCGTTACCCTGGGCGGAGGCGCCGCCACGGATATCGCCGGGCGTGCACTGGTCGTGCATGCCAGGGCCGACGACTATCGCAGCCAGCCCGCCGGCAATGCCGGCGTCCGCATCGCCTGCGGCGTGATCCGGGTAACCCGCTGATCACACCACCGGCATTTCCCAAGGAGAGTTTCCATGCGTCTGATCCACACTTCGCTGTTCGCGGCCATCGCTGCACTGGGCCTTGCCGCCTGCAACCAGCAGCCGGCAGCGCCGGCAGCCGAAGCCCCGGCCACCACCCCGGCCGAAGGTTCGGCAGCGCCGGCCGATCCGGCCACTGCACCGGCTACCGCAGCGGCCCCGGCAGCCGATGCCTCGGCCACTGCCGAACTGGCACCGACCCAGGGCAATCAAACCAAGGGCTCGATCACCTTCAAGCTGGTCGACGGCAAGGTGCACGCATCCGGCCAGATCAGTGGCCTGAAGCCGGGCAGCGAGCACGGCTTCCACATCCACGAGAAGGGTGACTGCAGCGCGCCGGACGGCATGAGCGCCGGTGGCCACTTCAATCCGGGCAAGCAGGACCACGGCAACGTGGCCACTGATCCGCACCACGGTGGCGACATGCCCAACATCAAGGCCGACGACAAGGGCGTAGCCACCATTGATGGTCCGGTGTCGAGCAACGTCAACATCGGCAAGGGTGATGATTTCGACATCATCGGCCGCGGCCTGATCGTCCACGCCGACGCGGACGACTACAAGACCCAGCCGACCGGCAACGCCGGTGCGCGACTGGCGTGCGCGGTAATCAACAAGGCACCGTAAGAAAACGAAAACGCCGGCGCAAGCCGGCGTTTTTCAGTTGATCCGCCGGGCATGGCCCGGCGGCATTACCTGGACGTTAGCGCGCCAGCAGCTCGCGCGCGTCCTGCCCGGCTTCGCAATGCACGAACAGCACCGGCACACCGTGCGCTTCCAGCACCGCGGCCATCTGCCGCTGGCGCATCAGGAACTGCTCGTAGATGCCCTGCAGGCGCTCGCAGTCGCCCTTGCCGTGGTTGTAATGCGCGCACCAGCCGGCCGGGTCGAACAGCGCCATGCGCGCTTCGCCCTGCGTATAGCGCAGCAACGGCTCGGGTGCGTCACTCAGCCACTCGTCCTGGCCCGGGGCCATGATCGCGGTTTCAATCAGCGGCCACAGTGCGGCCAGGCCTTGGTTGTCGTACTGCATCGACATCATCGCGGCCAGGTCGTTCACGGTGAAATAGCGTGCGTGCTCCACGCGCGCACCGAACGTGTTCTGTGCCATCAGCGCGGTATCGGCATGGGCCATGCCATTGGCCAGCAGCACCTCTTCCAGGGCATCGGCCACGGCTGTCGTGGTGGCCACGTCGGTACCGGTCAGCAGGAACGGCACCACCCGCAGGCCACCGCCTACCAGGGTAGCGTCGGCCTGGAACGGCAGCGGCACATCACCGCTGGCGTCGGCGCCGAAGGCCAGCACGCGCGGGCCCTGGTTGCTACCGGGCGCGCGCATCTGCAGTTCTTCCAGGCGGCGATGGATCGGCCAGCCCGGGCGAAGCACTTCGGCCGGATCGAAATGGGCGGCGGCGAACACCAGGTCCAGCTCGGCCACCTGTGGCACCAGCTTGGACAGGTCGCGGCCGACGCGTTCGGCCAGTTCACCGGCCTGTTCAGCGCTGAGCACCGCCTGGCGGGGGATTTCGCCGCCGGCCAGTTCCAGGGCCAGCACGCCAAGGGCATTCATCGCAGGGTCGGGTTTGCTCATGGTTCCACGGTTGGCCCATCACAGGGCGGCAGCTACACTTGGCCCCATTATGCCTGCTCTGTCGTGCAGGCCATGTTGCAGACACCCTCATCCATGCCAGGTATCTCCATGCCCAACGCTCGTCCCGTCGCCATCCTCGGTGGCGTCCGCATTCCGTTCTGCCGGCAGAACACCGCGTATTCGGATGTCGGCAACCTCGGCATGTCGGTGCGTACGCTGGGAGCGCTGGTCGAGCGCTTCGGCCTGCACGGCCAGCAGCTGGGCGAAGTGGCGATGGGTGCGGTCATCAAGCACTCCAGCGACTGGAACCTGGGCCGCGAAGCCACGCTGTCCTCGGGCCTGTCGCCGTTGACCCCCGGCATCACCCTGCAGCGCGCCTGCGGCACCTCGCTGGACAGCATCATCACCGTTGCCAACAAGATCGCCCTGGGCCAGATCGAGTCCGGCATCGGCGGTGGTTCGGACACCACCTCCGACGTGCCGATCGTGTACGGCAAGAAGCTGCGCGCGCGCCTGCTGGCTGCCAACCGTGCCAAGAGCACCGGCGACAAGATCCGCGCACTGACCTCCGGCTTCAAGTTCGCCGAACTCAAGCCGGAGTTTCCCGGCGTGGCCGAGCCGCGTACCGGCAAGAGCATGGGCGACCACTGCGAGGACATGGCCAAGGAGTGGAACATCTCGCGCGACTCGCAGGACGAGTGGGCGGTGTCTTCGCACAAGAAGCTGGCTGCAGCCTATGAGCGCGGCTTCTTCAATGACCTGATCGCACCGTTCCGCGGCGTCGAGCGCGACAACATCCTGCGTGCCGACACCTCGCTGGAGAAGCTGGCTACGCTGAAGCCGGCCTTCGACAAGGTATCCGGCCGTGGCACCCTGACCGCAGCCAACTCCACCCCGCTGACCGATGGCGCCGCCGCGGTGCTGCTGGCCAGCGAAGAGTGGGCGCGCGCGCATGGCCACGAGCCGCAGGCCTACCTGCGCGACGCACACGTGTCGGCCGTCGATTTCGTGCACGGCGAAGGCCTGTTGATGGCGCCGACCGTGGCCGTGCCGGAGATGCTCAAGCGCAACGGCCTGACCCTGCAGGACTTCGATATCTACGAGATCCACGAAGCCTTCGCCGCACAGGTGCTGTGCACCCTGCGTGCGTGGGAGAGCGAGGATTACTGCCGCAACCGCCTCGGCCTGGATGCGCCGATGGGCCGCATCGACCCGGACAAGATCAACCTGCTGGGTTCGTCGCTGGCCACCGGTCACCCGTTCGCCGCCACCGGTGCACGCGTGATCGCCACAGCGGCCAAGCAGCTGGCCGAGCGCGGCGGTGGCCGTGCGCTGGTGTCGATCTGCACCGCCGGCGGCATGGGCGTGGTGGCGATCGTCGAACGTTGAACGCCACGCGGTAGTGCCGGCCGCTGGCCGGCAACGTTGGAATTGAAAACGCCGCCCGATGGGCGGCTTTTTTGTTATCCCGCACACCTTCAGCCAGGGTCACGGCATCCGCGGGTTGCCGAACGCGTCGCGCTCCTCATTGGCGTCGTACACCGGCGGCAGCGGTGCAATCGACTGCTCCTCGACGGTCGCATGCAGTGGCGGGTCAACTACCGCTGCCGGTGCACGCACCAGCGCCACGCTGTCTTCGCCACGCTGCAGGCGCAGCGCGTTGGCCAGGCACTGCGCGGCCAGCACGTGTTCGCCACGTTGCGCGAAGGCTTCGCCCAGCGCTTCCCACGCAGGGGCGCCGGCACCCGCGGCGATGGCTTCATGCAGGAACGCATCGGCCGCGTCCCACTGTTGCTGCGCCAGCGCGATGCGGCCCTGGGCCAGGCGCAGGGCGGCCGAGTCGTCGTGCACGTTGCGCCAGCGCTGCAGGTTGGCCTGGCGCGTGGCCAGACGTTTGGCCGGCAGACGGCCATACACGGCCACCAGTTCGTCATCCCAGCGGTGGTCCAGCGCCTGCTCAAGCGCCAGCAGTGCCGGTTCGTCCCAGTCCAGTGAAACCGCACGGGTGGCGTAGGCGGCAACCACGTCCGGTGTCGGTCGCAGCGCCTTCGGCGTGGCTTCCCACTGCGCAGCAAGGGCGTTGACGTCGCCCGCTTCCAGCAGCGCCTGTGCGGCCAGGCGTGCTTCCAGCTCGCTGCTGGCCTCGGCCGGCAGCACCTTGGTCTGGCGCAGCGCGCCCAGCTGGCCGTAAGCCTCGTGCGCGCGGCCAGCACGTGCCAGCGCTTCGGTACGCAGCCACAGACCACGCGGCGGCAGCGGCTGGATCGCCGCCACATCCAATGCGTTGATCGCATCCACCGGCAGATCGTTGGCCAACAGCTGCTCGGCACGCAGCAGTGCCTGCAAGGTCGCATCGCTTTCGCCCAGGCGCTGCAGCAGCGCCTCGGCAGCGGGTGCATCGGCCCGCACCTGCGCGCTGCGCACGGCATTGGCCAGGGCAACCCCGCTCACTTCCGGATCCTTGGCGGCGCCATCCAGCAGCTTCTCGGCGCGCTGCCACTGGCCATGCTCGTAGGCCAGCAGACCATCGATCAGGCGCACCCGGCCCTGCTTGCGGCGGTAGCGGCCCCAGGCACGGAACGGTGCGGCGATCAGGCTCCACAGCAGCCACAGCACCAGCACGCCGATCACCGACAGCAGCGCTACCTTCGGCAGGTTGCTGTGGTAGTCGTAGCCGCCATAGCGCAGGGTCACTTCGCCGTAGCGGTTCAGGTCATCGGTGCCGAGCCATTGCGCGGCAACTACGCCAATGGCCACTGCCAGCAACAGCACGACCAGTGATTGCAGGGGTTTCATACGGGCTTACCTCCGGTCGGTCTGGGTACGCAGTTGTTGCAGAGTGCTGCCAAGCACGGTGTCATCGGTCTGCAATGGCAGCGAGCGCAGGGCATGGAGTTCAGCACGTTGCGCGCGCAGGTCCGGTGAATCCGGCCAGCGCCGCTGCGCCCAGAGATCGATTCTGTTCAGCGCGGCATCGCGGCCGCTGCCATCGCCGCGCTCGATCGCTGCGCGGGCCAGGGTCAGTTCCAGCTGCAGTGCCGTGTCGATGGTGGTGCGCTCGGCCGAGGTCAGCGGGCCGTTCAGACGGCTCGGAGTGATGTCCACGAAGGGCGCCAGCGCAGCCTGCCACCACGGTTTTGCGGCGTTGTCGGCCGGCGTCTGCGCGATCTGCGAAGGCAGGCCCTGCAGGGCCTTGCCCAGCGCGTCCAGGCGTTGCAGTGACAGCACGCGCGGGCCAGCGCCCAACGCATCCAGCGCGTTGCGTTCCTGCACCAGTGCCTGGCGCAGGTTCAGGCCATCGCTGTCGGGCAGATCGGCCAATGCAGTGGCGGCCAGCGCATACAGCCGGCGTGAGCCCTCCACGTCATCGGCGAAGGCCAGCCGCTGTGCGGCCTGGGTCAGCAGCAGTTCGGCCTCATCGCGCTGCACGGCCTGACGGCCCTGGTTGGCGCTGTCGGCCAGCTTGGCCAGATTCTCTTCCAGCAGGGCACTGCGTTGCGACAGGCCCAGCACTTCGTCGCGCAGCACCCGGTTGGTGGTGGCCGCATCCTGCAAGCGCTGGCTGGCAGCGCGCTGGTCGCGGCGCAGGGCCTCGACCGTGCCCTCCAGCCCCTTCAGCTGCACGGCGGTGGTCTGCGCCTGCGCCAGCTGGTCGCTCTGCTGCTTCTGCCAATAGTGGTAGCCGGCATAGCCGCCCGCGCCCAGCACCGCCAGCACGGCAAGCGGCAGCAGCCAGCGCAGGGGGCGATGGGGCGATGGAGCGGGCGGCAGAGTGTCGTTCATCGGGCTTCCTTGTCGGCGGCAATGCCGGAACAGATCCGGCAGGCAGCGTTGTGCACAGCATCACTGTTGCCGACGACACCGGCAAGCCGCTGCCGGGTGCCTGTTCAGGTCGCTGCCGGGCCGGTGAGCGCAGTGTGTGCAGCGGCCATCAACTGAGCGCTGGTAGGGCCCTCGCTGCGCACCACCCGGGTCAGCCCCAAGGCCTGCGCCTGCATGCCCAGCCGGTCGCTGGCAACCAGCGCGATCGCGTTCGACCGCAGCCGCTGCTGCCAGTGCGCAGGCAGCTGCTGCCAGAAACGCTGCAATGCCTCGCCGCTGCTGATGGCCAGCAGCCAGGGTGTCGGAGAACGGGCCAAACGCGCCAGCATGCGCCGTGACAAGCGCAGCGGCAGCCGTCGGTAGACATCGGCGCGGGTGATCTGCGCGCCAGCGGCCTGCAACTCAGCGGCAATCAGGCCCCGGCCTCCCGGTGCGGTCACCAGCCCGATCTGCATGCCCCGCACATCGCCCAGCACCGGCATCGCCAGCAGGCCCTCGCTGTCCATCCGCTGGGGCGCATGGACGTCAGCGACGCCATGCGCCAGCAGGGCACGCGCGGTGCCTTCACCCACCGTCAGCCACGGGCTGCACTGCGCCGCCGCCAGCGGCAGCAGGCTGGCGGCCGCCGCGACGGCCGCCGGGCTGGTGAAAACTACCCGATCGCTGGTCAGCGCCCGTTGTAATTGCTGCAATGCGGCAATGTTCTGCAGACGTTGCAGCCGCCAGGGCGAAAGCGCGACGGTACGGCCTCCCAGCGCTGCTGCGGCGTGGCGCAGCGCCGCCTGCTGACCCTGCGGGCGCAGTGAGATCAGGGTCCAGCCAGTGGGTATCGTATGGTTGGCCATTCCCGTCATTATGCGGGCCCTTTGTTGTCGTGGTTGCTGCTGATGGCTGTTGATGCCCTGACCTCTTCGCTGGCTGCCCTGCAGGACGTGCTGGACTGCATGCCGGCGGTCCGCGCGATGCAGATCCGCTTGGATGGCTATGCCGACGGCGTGCTGCGCATCACCGCGCCGCTGGTGGCCAATGTCAACGACAAGGGCAACGCGTTCGGCGGCAGCCTGGCCTCGGTGCTGACCCTGTCCGGCTGGGCGCTGGTCAGCCTGCGCCTGCGCTTGGCCGGCCACGACGCCGAGGTCTACGTGGCCGACAGCAACCTGCGCTACCTGGCGCCGGTCTATGAAGACCTGCATGCCCACGCCGAAGCCACCGGAAGCGGCGCCTGGGACACCTTCCTGGCCACGTTCCGCCAGCGCGGCAAGGCCCGCATCAGCATTGTCGCGACCCAGCCCGGCGCCGATGGCAAGGCCGCGGCCGAATTCAGTGGTCGTTTCGTTGCCTTCGCCAAAGGGTAGGATGGCAGGCTGACGCCCTGCGGAACCCACCGATGCGCCGCCTCATCCAGATCCTCCTGTGTTCCCTGCTGCTGCTCAGCGCCGCCGCCGGTGCTGCCGCCGACGACCTCAGCCGCAAGCAGCGCAAGCTGCTGGAAGAGACCCAGATCGCCTACGGCGCCACCATCCGCTGGGGCAGCATGGACGATGCCATCGGTTACTTGGACCCGCAGCTGCGCAAGACCAAACCGCCGACCGAGTTCGAACTCAATCGCTATGCGCAGCTGCGCGTGTCGTCCTACCGCGAGCGCAGCACGGCAGCGCTGGAGGGCGGCCTGGTCGAGCGCCGGGTCGAGATCGGGGTGATCAACCAGAACACCCAAGCCGAGCGCACCGTGGTAGTAACCGAGCGCTGGCGCTGGGATCCGGAAGCCAAGCGCTGGTGGCAAAGCGCAGGCCTGCCGGACCTCTGGCAGGGGCAGTGACGGGTCGCGTCCGGCTTGTGCGACAATCGGCGCCCGCTTAATCGACCCGTGACCTGAGTGAATTACGAAGAGTTGCTGGCCTTCGCAGGCCGAAACCCGATGCTGTCCGCGGCCCTGGTCGGCCTGACCGTGGCCCTCATCGTCACCGAAATCCGCCGCCTGTTCCGGGGCTTCAAGGGCATCAAGCCCGCCGAACTGACCCAGCTGATCAACGCGGGCGGCACGGTGGTGGTTGATCTGTCGCCCAGCGCCGATTTCGAAAAGGGCCACATCGCCGGCAGCCGCAGTGCCCAGGCCAGCGCGTTCGGCCCCGAGCACAAGCTGGTGGCCAACGCCAAGCAGGCCCCGGTGGTACTGGTGTGCCGCAGCGGCAACGCGTCCGAGACCGCCGCCAAGGCGCTGAAGAAGGCCGGCTTCGAGAAGGTCTTCGTGCTCGACGGCGGCATCCCCGCGTGGCAGCAGGCAGAACTGCCGCTGGTCAAGGGCCGCAACTGATAGCAGGCGGTGGCGGATGTGGCCTTGTTTGCGCCCTCCGCCGCCCCCATCGCAGTAATTCGACCATCGTTTTCATTGCATTCACTGGAGTTACTGGAAATGTCCGAAGAGACCACCAACGGCGCTGTCGCGCCGGTCGATGCCGCCACCGGCCCCGCGTTCACCGTCGAGAAGATCTACGTCAAGGACGTTTCCTTCGAGTCGCCGAATGCCCCGTCGATCTTCAACGACCAGGTGCAGCCGGAACTGCAGCTCAACCTGAACCAGCAGGTCCAGCGTCTGGGCGAGAATGCCTTTGAAGTCGTGCTGGCCGTGACCCTGACCTGCCAGGCCGGCGAGCGCACCGCGTACGTGGCCGAAGTGAAGCAGGCGGGTGTGTTCGGCCTGGTCGGCCTGGACCCGCAGTCGATCGATGTGCTGCTCGGCACCCAGTGCCCGAACATCCTGTTCCCGTACGTGCGCCAGCTGGTCAGCGACCTGATCCAGGCCGGCGGCTTCCCGCCGTTCTTCCTGCAGCCGATCAACTTCGAAGGCCTGTACGCAGAAACCCTGCGCCAGCGCCAGGAGCAGGGCGACGCACCGTCGCTGGCTGACTCCGAGCCGGCCGGCAACGCCTGATCCCGGCCGCGACGTCACGGATGAGCACTACCGCTGACAAGATTGCCGTACTCGGCGCCGGTTCCTGGGGAACCGCGCTGGCTACGCTGCTCGCCCGGCACGGTCGCCAGACCGTGCTGTGGGGGCGCGATGCCGCCGTGGTTGAAGCCATCGACCAGCGCCACGAGAATCCGCGCTACCTGCCGGGCATTCCGCTGCCGGAATCGCTGCGTGCCACTACCGACCTCGCGTCGGCGGTGGAAGGTGCCGCCTGGATCCTGGTGGTGACCCCGTCGCATGCATTCGGTGAAACCGTGCGCGCGCTGGCGCCGCTGCGTCCGGCTGGTGCTGGCGTGGCCTGGGCAACCAAGGGCTTCGAGCCCGGCTCCGGCCGCTTCCTGCATGAAGTGGCGCGTGAAGTGCTGGGTGAGGACGTGCCGCTGGCCGTTGTCACCGGGCCGTCATTCGCCAAGGAAGTAACCCTGGGCCTGCCGACCGCGATCACCGTGCACGGCGACGTGCCCGAGTTCGCGCAGACGGTGGCCGAGGCGATGCATGGTCCGGCGTTCCGCGCCTATACCGGCGACGACATGGTCGGTGCCGAGCTGGGCGGTGCGATGAAGAACGTGCTGGCCGTGGCCACCGGCGTGGCCGATGGCATGCAGCTGGGCCTGAACGCCCGTGCCGGCCTGATCACCCGTGGCCTCAACGAGATGCTGCGCCTGGCGGCAGCGATCGGCGCCAAGCCGGAAACGCTGATGGGCCTGGCGGGCCTGGGCGACCTGGTGCTGACCTGCACCGGCGACCTGTCGCGCAACCGCCGCCTGGGCCTGGCCCTGGGCCGCGGGCAGACGCTGCAGGACGCCATCCGCGAAATCGGCCAGGTGGTCGAGTCGGTGCAGACCGCCGACGAAGTGATGCGACAGGCGCGCCGTCATGGCATCGACCTGCCCATCTCCGACCGCGTGCGCGCCGTGCTGCATGGCGAGCAGACCCCGGAAGAAGGATTGCGTGCGCTGTTGGCACGCGAACAGAAACCGGAATATCCGGACACGCTGTTCAAGTGAACCGAAAAACCCCGGCCCAGCGCCGGGTTTTTTTTTGCGTGCGCGAAACCCATCCACGCATGGCGTGGATCTACTGTGGAACCCGTACCGCCCATCACCGCGACTGCGGCGGCGTGTTGGTGTTGTCCATGTCCGAAAAAATCATCCACGGCCCACCCGCCACGCGCTTCAACGTCAGCGTGAACTTCCCGGTATCACCCACGTTGCTGCCGTAGGTGTAGGCACCAATGATGTAACCGGTGGATTCCTCTGCGGCATAGGCCAGCGCACGCAGCCGCAACGGACTGCTTCCCTGGCCGGCATACGCTGCCTCGATCGCCGCGCGCCCGCGCACGGGCGGCTGGTTGCTCTGCAGGATGAAACCATTCTCGGCGAACAATCCCGCCAACGCCTTCGCATCACCGGTGCGCCACGCCTGTTCGTAATCGCGCAGCACGCGATCGAGCGCGGCGGGCAGGGGGACATCGGGTAGCGAGATGGGTAAGGGCGCAGCGGGCTGTTGCGCAATCACAGGCACGGCCAGCAACAGGCCACTGAGAAGCATCGAGGCAAGTAGTGAACGGAGCATGCGTCTGCATCCTGGCGGTGATGGAAGGCGTGATTGCCAGAGTATCCACCTTGGCTGGCGGGTAGAATCACGCGGTCGCCGGCTGGGCGAATGGACACAGGACAGGGAATGACGTCACGAATGATGGGAATGGCAGGGCTGGTCGCGTTGCTGGCCGCGTGCACGCAGGCACCGGCACCGGAAGCAGGCACCGCAGCTGCACCCGCCGCTACTGCTGCGCCGACGGAAGCCCCAGCCGCCACGGCCACGGTGGTCGAGCACGCACCTTCCGCCGAAGACGGCGTGGACCCGTCGGTGTGGGACAGCGAAGGCGAGCCGGAAGGTGAGACCCCCGGCGCCGAACTCACCTGCGCGGACAATCCGCTGGCGACTTATTTCTTCACCCTGGTCGGCGGCAACACCGTGGACGACTGCGGCCGCAAGGACCCGAAGGTGCTGGCCGCGTTCGACGCCCTGATGAAGAACACTGCGGCGGCCGAATCGCCCGACAAGACCATCCCCTCCCTGCGCGAACGCCTGCTGAGCGGTCCCAGCGGGCCTGGCGAACTGATGGTGCTGCAGGGCGAGCCGTGGTGGCTCTACACCGCCTGTCAGGCACACCAGTGCTCGACCACCGCGCTGGCGATGCTGTATTCGCCGACGCACTCGAAGATGGTCGGCCGCCTTACCGCCCGCTGCAACGTGTGGTGGCTGGGCGAGCCGGACGCAGAGCAGCGTGCGCTGATCGAGCGCGAGCGACCGGTGGACGAGGCGATGCTGAAGGAAGAAGGCGATTCCTGCGAGTGATGGGCGGTAACGCCGGAAGATTCTCCGGAGTTACTCCTCTGGCCGCATCCGCGCGCTGACCTGCGCGGTCAGCGCCAGGGACGCCATCATCAATCCCTCCATCACCCGATCTCCCACGTACTCCTCGTCCGGGCCATTCTGGCGGATGCGCTCGGCGGCCAGCAGCATCTCCAGCGCTACGCGCAGGCCCGCAAGTGCACAGTCCGCATCGGCCAGGGCCATACGCCGGCCGGGCATCTGATGACGCTCCGGCCAGGGTTGGCCATCGGCGGCTGCGCCTTTTCCAATCCGCGTCAGCGTGGCGATGAAGGCCGCGGGATTGAGCGCAGGTGCTTGTTCTGATGACGTATCGTGCGCAGCGCGATAGGGGTGGGGACGGGGGAATTCCGGTGTGGTCATGGCTGAGGCTCCGTGCAGGACAGACGGTAACCGCCACACAAAGGTGGCGGGCGGAGACGTGGCTCGAAAACCGGGAGATCACGCATAAGTCCGGCAGGCGCAAGGCCTCCACGCTCCGCCCGCCATAGCCGGCAGACGGATTGCCAGCCGGCGCCACGCGGGGTGACGCCGGCCGGCAAGCGTAAACAACGTGTGTGATCTCACGGGTTTTCGATGCCCGGCCATCCTTTTTCGATGGCCCGTCATCTGTACCTCTGTGGCCGCGTAACGCCAATCAGACAAGTTGCATTCAACGCCTGATACAAGACGCATTCGGCATTCTTGCATGCTGTTAAGCCGCCCCAGACGTCGATGGCGCAAGGGCCCTCAGCGATAGAGGAATATGCGACATGGGTCGTGATTGCCAGCGTAGTGTGCTGACACGTCAGCGAGGCAATAGCGACAGAACTCCGCGATGCGGCGATACAGCGTGGTGCTAGTCGAGCTCTATGAGAAAGCGCGTGGCCATGGCAGATGGCACCACAGACGCCCCGACCCGCTTCAGTTCAACCAGACCATAGCCTTCCATCATCCGAAGGGTACGAGAAAGGCTTGGAACCTTGCGCCCGCAGTGCTCGGACAGTTCGGTGAGCGACCTGGGTTGAAGTTCGCGCAGCAGTCGCAACAGCCGGCGGTTCTCATCGCTCAATACTGCGGCCAGGGAAGACAGGGTGGAGAAGGCTATCGCCCCCTCCGTAACCTGCGGTGGTGCCGATCTGTCCTTTCGTTCTCCGCCGATGACACAACGTCGGAAGGTACTTTGGACTGGCGAACGGCACGTATCGGAATCTGTCATCGGTGCGAGATTGCATTGGGACCGATAGATCATGTCTGGCCGAGCACCCGTTGGATTGAACAAACGGCGCATGGATGGCGCATCTGGAGGTCTGTGTGCAGGTGCTGGACCGGGCGGGCGCAACCGAGAAGAATCCAGCAAGTATCATCGGAGCGTTCCGCGAGCCAGTCTTTGAGAAAAATGGCGCTGGCTCAAGGGCGTTTGGTGGATACGAGGCGGATGTTCTGGAGACTGTAATCAACGTTCTTGGCTCAACGACGCGAGACGTATATGACTATTGCCCTCAACCGAGTTGCAGCAACTAGATTTTTTGTATATGTCGTGGCAGCTCTTGGGTCCGGGTGCGTGGATTCGCCCACTTCATATCGTGTCGATGGTGCGAAGACCGACTTTTGCATTCCTGGCGATCTAGATGCGACGCCTTCCCGGCGGGGTCATCAGGAACCTGTGGCCGGCGGCCTTACGCTGCATGGCTGTTACTCCACCCATAGCGAGGCTTGTATCGGCCCCGATAACTTGATCTCGGTAGCGGTGGTAGCCAAATCGTACTTTCCCGGGAGAAGGTTTGGCGATCTTCCCCAAGGATCCTATCTGCGTACGAGCGCTATTGAAGGCTGGCAAGAAGCGAAGATGCTGGAGAAGGGATTGCTTGCCGTTCCCGACGGTGGCGACAAGAGCCACATTTTCGTATGGCGCTCGAGCGCACGTGGCGCCACACGCCCCATGGATGACGATGAGCTAATGGCATCCTGCGACACGTTGGGCAGTGTTTCCTGCAGTCGTGTGCTCCATGGGGAAGACTTTGGTGTCACTTATTCCTTCTTCACAGAGAAGGAAATTCCGGGCGACTTCGGTTCATTAGACAAGCAAGTCCTGAATGAGATTGAGCGGATGAGGTGTAGAAAATAGGACCCGGGCGCGGCAGGCGTGCCTGATGCCCGCCTTCCAGTTGGCGCCGACGCCGACGACGGGGCCCATGGCCGTCGAGATCGAAACACTCTTCAACCTTTGGAAGTAGATCCATATCTGCTTCTGCCAAGTGCCGCCTTGGGTCGAAGGCGAGCTGTAAGCACTGCTGGCCGATCTGCCCAGCCCGAAGTGCCCGCTTCCCTCGCATCAACCTAAACAGCGGTTCCATGGGATGATGCGCTGCCCACCGGACGAGCGACCATGCAGAAGCTGACGGACCCCCATCTGCTGGACGACATCGCCGAGATTGGTCGAATCCAGGCCGTGCCGCGAATCCTGGAGACCGTCGCCCACATCACGGGCTCCCGATTCACGGCCATTGCCCGCGTGACCCAGACCACCTGGACCGCCTGCGCCACGTTCGACACCCTGGGGTTTGGGCTTGTTCCCGGTGGCCAACTGGTGCTCGAGACAACCATCTGCGATGAGATCAGGCAGTCGGCGACGTCGGTGGTATTTGCGCATGCGAGCAAGCACCCGGTTTACGCCACGCATCACACGCCGCGGATCTACGGGCTTGAGAGTTATGCGTCCGTTCCCATCCATCGGCCGGACGGAAGCTTCTTCGGCACACTCTGCGCGATTGATTCGGCACCGGCCAGCTTCGACGTGGCCCACGTGCAGAGATCGATGGAGCTGCTGGCCGATCTGGTAGGAAGCTACCTCGACAAGGAAGATCGCCTTGTGCGAGCGGAAACGGCGCTCTCCGACGCGCATCGTGTCGCCGACCTGCGCGACCAGTTCATTGCCGTGCTGGGTCATGACCTGCGCAGTCCGCTGCAGGCCATCAGCATCGCCGCAGATTCGCTGGCATGTGAGGCGGGCACTGAGCGCCAGCAACGGATGCTCGCGCACATCACCTCCGGCGTTGCCAGAATGGACGGACTGATCAACGACGTGCTTGATTTCGCCAGGGGACGTCTGGGCGGCGGCATTCCCATCGCGCTGCAGCTGACAAGCACGCTGGAAGAAGACCTGAAACGGGTTGTGGAAGAGGTGGCAATCGCCACTGGCCGCCAGGACATCAAGGTCCACATAAAGATAGACGACGACGTGGTCTGCGACCCGAGCAGATTGGCACAGCTCCTGGCCAACCTGCTCACCAATGCAGCGGTACACGGAGAGCGCTCGTCCCCGATTACGCTGACCGTTCACTCCGAGCCGGAAATGCTCACGCTCGACGTACACAACGAGGGACACATTCCATCAGCGAGGTTGGACGCGATTTTCAGCCCATTCTCACGTGAAAAGAGTGAGCGTCCGCGGCCGGGTCTCGGCCTCGGCATCTACATTGCGTCGGAGATCGCGCGGTCCCATGGCGGCACGTTGGAGGTGGAGTCCAGTGCGGCCGCCGGCACCTTGTTCACGTTCAAGATGCCCAGGCTGGAGCTTCCGTAACGGTCTGCCGCGACCACGTCCGCAGCCTTCAACCGGGTTTCATTTGCGGGCGTGTCGCTCGTCTTTTTCATCCACGTCCTTCGCAGCCGCGCGACTCTGCGCGAACTCCGGGAACGTTTCTTCGATCGAGTCCTTGTCCGGCAGCACGTAGAACACGCCGCCTTTCTCGAACGTGGGATGCACGATCTGCTCGTAGAACCCGGGCGAGACATTGATGCAGCCGTGGGTGACACGGTTGTCGTCCGGTGTGGCCGATGCCAGTCGTTCGCTGCGCTTCTCTTTCGGGGTGCCCGGGGGAAGCGGGTGCATCGACACGGCGGAATCGTAGTCCACCCACAGCACGCGTCCGGCGTCCTCGGACGGGCCATAGGCGCCAATGAAACGACCAGCCGGGGTGGTGCGGTCGTGGCCGGGAATCGCGCTCAATGCGAGCTTGGCGACGCCGGGTGCCGAGTGATCGCCGATGGCCGAACCAAACAGCGCTGGCGCTGCGCCGCGCAGCTTGCCGTCACCGCCGAAGACCAGGACCTGCGCAGCCGCCTTGTCCATGATCGCGAACGGATAGCCCTGGTTGTCCTTGCTGGCCACGACCCAGCCGGCCAGTTCAATCACCGTATCGGACACTTCCTGGCCCTGCGGAAGTTCATCAGCTGCGGTCGCCGTTTCCGCGGGTGCGTCCTTGGCTTCCTTGGCGTTCCTGGCGCTGGCTGCGCCGGTTCCTGCCAGTGCCAGCGCGATGGCCAGCGTGGCCGATACGGCCCGGCGTGCAGGGAGTGAGTACGTACGAATGGGACGGCTCCTTCGGATGACGACCGAGAGGCTGAAAGACACCAGTGGCCGGTGAAGGCCACTGGTGTCTGGTTCAAGCGTTCATCAAAGTGGGTGGGAGAGCGGTTACCCGCGCGGCTTGCGGCCGGGGACCCTTTCGAGCTGCTGCACGCGGCCTTCGATCTGATCCAGACGCTGGTTGGCCTGCTGTGCAGACTGGTTGGCGGATTCGGCGCTCTGCGCCGCGCCCTGCACCTTCACGTCGAGCTGGTCGAGACGCGAGTTGATCGTTGCAAATTCGTCTTTGTAGGTGGCGCAAGCACCGAGGCTTACGGTAGCAACGATGGCTACGGTGACGGCACGTGCCGCGTTGATTTGCTGCTTGGTCAGGAACATTCCACTCCCTCCTTCGTCTGGGGAGACTGGAATATAGCGGCGTTTGTTCCCGCCGCTGCGAAGTGCTTTCAGCTGCAGTTGGAAGACGTGGATGGCCTGTGAAGGTCGCGCAATCAGCAATCCTTAACAAGCGGGAACAAGCGAGCTCTGCTGCATCGGTTGATGTCCTTGTGCCACTTCAATCTCTCCAATTCATCAGCCTGAAGCCGACTCATGTCGTTCCTCTCAATGGCTGCAGATGAGCGTGGCGCACAACATCGACGCGCGCACCGCGCTCCCGTGCGTGCAGTCCTCCCGTGCGATCAATGACCGAAGCGGCTCGGCAGGTCGGCGTGCATCCAGCGAGCTACTACACGGCGCATCGAGAGTTCCCTGAACAGGAACCTCATTCATGTACCGGTCAGTTCAATATTCAGGGCCGATTTCATCAACAAACGGATAATTCACACCTGTCGAACGCCTCTCCTCCCTCCCCTCCCGAGGGGCGTTCGACGAAACCAAAATAATGAAAGGTGTATCCCGATGATCAAGAATTCGCTGCTTGCCCTGGGTCTGTTGGCCGCGCTGCCGTTCGCCGCATCGGCTGCCGATGGCCTGTCGTACAACTACGTTGAAGGCGGCTACGTGAACACCGATGCCAAGGGCGGCGACGCTGATGGCTGGGGCGTGAAGGGCTCGGTTGCCGTGCACCCGAACTTCCACATCTTCGGTGATTACAGCAAGCAGGAAACCGACACCTTCAAGAATGATGTCGACCAGTGGCGCATCGGTGCCGGCTACAACTACGGCATCGCACCGAACACCGACCTGGTGGCTCGTGTTGCATACCAGAAGTTCGACATGAAGCACGGCCTGGACTTCAACGGCTACTCCACTGAAGTGGGCGTGCGCACCGCGTTCAACCCGTACCTGGAAGGCTATGCGCTGGCCGGTTACGAGGATTACAGCAAGAAGCACGGCATCAACCCGGACGGCGAGTTCTACGGCCGTGTCGGCGCCACCGCCAAGTTCAACCAGAACTGGGGCCTGAGTGGCGAAGTGAAGCTGGCCAAGGCCGGCGACCGCGAGTGGTTCGTGGGCCCGCGCTTCAGCTGGTAACAAACGCCTGTCGTTAGTGCGTGTAACTGGCGTGTGATCTCTCTCCCACACGCCAGCGAAGCCCGGCCTCGTGCCGGGCTTCTCTTTTTCCGGCATCGCTTTGCCACAATGGGGCATGGGCGATCCCTCCACTCCCGCTGGCACCGGCTCGGCCTACCAGGAACACTTGGCGCCTGCGCCGCTGCGTGGCCAGTTCGGCCAGCTCTGGCAGAGCCAGTTGCCTGCTGACGCCAGTGGCAACATCACCGTGCTGCCCGATGGCTGCGTGGACATTCTCTGGCGTGACGGTGCGCTGTTCGTGGTGGGGCCGGACCGTACCGCCGCACACCCGCAACTGGCCCCCGGGGCACAGGTGCTGGGCGCGCGGTTCCGGCCAGGCCAGGCATCGTCTGCGCTCGGCATCGACTTGTCCGGCATCGTCGGCCAAGCCGTGCCCCTGATCGAATTCAACGCCCGCTGGGCGACGCAGGTTGCGGCCTCGATCGGTGACGCCGCGCCCGACCAGCGCCTGCAGCGCCTGGCTGACAGCCTGCAGCGGAACATGCCGGCGGCCGTGCTGGACGAACACACACGCCGCGCGCATGCGCTGTTCGCGCACGCTGCCAGAGGTGATGCCAGCATCGACGCACTCGCCGCACATCTGGCGATGAGCCCGCGCACCCTGCGTCGCTTCAGCCAGACGCAGTTCGGTTACGGAGCAAAGTCGCTGGAGCGGATCCTGCGTCTGCAGCGGTTCCTGCGCTGCAGCCAGACCCAACCCGCGCACGGTCTGGCGATGCTGGCCGTGGAGGCGGGCTATGCCGACCAGGCCCACCTCAGCCGCGAAGCCCGCGAGCTTGCCGGCCTGACGGCAAGCGCGCTGCGCCAGCAGTGGGGACGTTGATGGCCGTTTCGTTCAAGACCCGGGCCCGACCCTGACCGATGCTGTGCGCTCCAACCACGGAGCCGCACCATGAGCCACGCAGACACCACCGCTGCCGAACGCCGCATCGACAACATCGAATTCAACGTCGCCGACATCGCCCGCAGCAAGCAGTTCTATGGGCAGGTCTTCGGCTGGTCCTTCACCGACTACGGCCCGGCCTATACCGAGTTCGATGACGGCCGCCTCAAAGGTGGCTTTGTCGCCGACGAGGCAGTGACGCCCTCAGGAGGCGCGCTGGTCATCGTGTACTGCGTGGACCTTGCCGACGCGCAGCAGCGCATCCTCGCAGCGGGCGGCGAGATCGTGCAGGCCGTGTTTGCCTTTCCCGGCGGCCGTCGCTTCCATTTCCGCGATCTGGACGGCTACGTGCTGGCGGTGTGGAGCGACGCCAGCTGATCCGTCTGCCTCTACAATCCGCCAATGGAAACGCACATCGACGCCTATGTAAGGCAGGCCGACGGCAACTGCATCAAGGTGGTGCTGTTCAATGGCCGCTCGCGGGCCTCGCTGCAGGCGCTGGGCTTCACCGCTGGCGAAGAAGACACCCTCACCCTGCCGGTCCCCGACGATGCAGCCAAGGCCGCCGTCTTCCGCCGCCTGCGTGATCTCGGCGTCGCCTTCTCGGCGGGCAGGGAGTGGTGCCCGGCCGACGTGTTCGAGCATCTCCGCGATGGCGGTGTGCTGGAGGGACCCTACCAGCGGGTTGCGTGGCGCACGCCTCGGCAGTTCACCGTGACCACGGCGTAGCCACAGCATGGACGTGATCGAGATCGATGGAGCGAATCTGCTGCGCGATGCTGCGGACGGCTGGCAGCTGCAGGTGTCCGTGGTCTCGCAGGACCGCACGCGGCTGGCCTGCATCCTTCGTGTCGGGCAGCGCTTTCGCGTCGAGCGGTTCCTGCGCGGACACATGCGGCCGCAGTGGCACGGGGAGTGGTGGGTGCAGCAGCCACAGCACTCGATCACCGACAGCGGGCAGCAGGCACAGGTGCTTGCCGACGAGTGGCTGGCGCCCGTCGGCTGACCACCGCGAACTGAGAACTGCTCCGTCGCCGGCAAGGTCGTTCCGCTATGATCGCCCGCACATTGCCGCAGGCGATGTGCCCGCCTCAAGCCAGCAGGAACCATCGTGAACGCCCAGCCCGCACCCATCACCGCCCTCAACCACACGCTCGACAACGAGCCGCAGCAGATCACCGCGCCGCTGACCCATTCGGCTGCGTTCCTGGTGCTGACGGTGAAGGACGATGCGGCGTCGCTGGCGAAAGTACGCGAGGTGCTGGCCAGCACCGATGACCTGATCAAGAACACCGCCATCCGCGAGATCGAGCGCACCTTCACCTGCAACGTGGCCATCGGCCACCGCGTGTGGGCGCCGCTGGTGGGCAGTACGCCGCCGCGCGAGTTGAAGCCGTTCCAGGAAGTGAAGGGTGCGACCCACACGGCAGTCTCCACGCCGGGCGACCTGCTGTACCACATCCGTGCACGCACGATGGACCTGATCGTGGCCTTCGAGCGCAACCTGATGATGGCCTTCGGCGATGCGGTGGACGCGGTGGATGACGTGGCCGGTTTCCGCTACTTCGACGGCCGCGACCTGCTCGACTTCGTCGACGGCACGGCCAACCCCGAGGGTCTGTCACTGCCGGAGGCGACCATCGTCGGCGACGAGGATCCCGACCATGCCGGTGGCAGCTACGTGGTGGTGCAGAAGTACCTGCACAACCTCGATGCCTGGCGTGCGCAGAAGACCGAGGCGCAGGAGGCGATCATCGGCCGCACCAAGCACGACAACATCGAGCTGGACGACGCACCGGCCGAGGCGCAGAAGTCGCACAAGACGCTGTGCACCATCGAGGATGCCGACGGCGAGCACGAGATCCTGCGCGACAACATGCCCTTCGCCAATCCGGGGCGCGGCGAGTACGGCACCTACTTCATCGGCTACACGCGCCGGCTGTGGGTGATCGAGAAGATGCTGGAGCGGATGTTCATCGGCAATCCCGCGCCGCTGCACGACCGCATCCTCGATTTCTCCACCGCGACCACGGGCGTCACCTTCTTTGCGCCCTCGCGCAAGGTGCTGGCCGACCTGGGCGACTGATCACGCCGGGTGGGGCAGCCAGGTGGATCCACGCCATGCGTGGATGGATCAACCGGTTGCCCGGAACAGCCACGCATGGCGTGGCTCTACTGCGCCGCCATCTGCCTGTCATCTACGGCGCCGACCATGACGCGTTGGGATGGACGTGGAGACGTGGGTGATGGCTTCCGCAGGAAACAAGCGCACCTCGCGCCGTGGCTGGCGCCCGTTGGCATGGTTGCTGGGCCTGTTGGCGCTGGGGAGCGCCAGCGTGTCCGCACAGGACGCGCCTGCGCATTGGATGGCCTATGCCGCCTCCGTCAGCGGCGAGTTGCAGCAGCGTCTGCAGCAGGAGCAGGATCCGCACGCGCAGCGCCTGCTGGCCTGGCTGCAGGAACACCCCGATGCGCCGGCGCCGTTGGTGGTGAGCGTGTGGATCGCCGGCGATGGCGCCATCTCGAAACTGGAATTCGACAGCCTGGGTGATGCACGGGTCGATGCCGATCTGCGTGCGGCGCTGCAGGCCACGCCGTTGCCGGCGGCGCCGCCGAAGGACATGCGACAGCCACTGCGATTGGGGCTGACCCTTACCCAGTAGAGCCACGCCATGCGTGGATGCCGGGCATCGGTAGACGCCAACCTTGGTTGGCGCTCACCTGCCGACCAAGGTCGGCATCTACCAAACGCAGCCACGCATGGCGTGGCTCTACTGCGCAGGTACTGCCTGCGGCTCGCGCGCGGCGGCGCGCCATGCCCGCAGCCCGAACAGCGCCAGGCCCAGGAAGAACACGTACAACGCGGCGGTCACGTGCAGCGATTTGAACAGATAGGCGCCCACGTAGACCACGTCTACCACGATCCACACCCACCAGCAGGCCGTGTGCCGGCGTGCCTGCCACCATTGCCCGACCAGGCTCAGTGCAGTCAGCATCGCGTCCAGCCACGGCAACGCTGCATCGGTGAAGGTGTGCATGCCGGCGCCAAGCGCCACGCCGCCACACAGGCCGATGGCGAGGTCGCGCAGCAGCGTGCCGCGCGCCAGCGGCACGATGCGGATGCTGCCTTCATCGGCCGCGTGTTGGCGCCAGTTGATCCAGCCGTAGACCAGGAAACCACCAAAGGCGACCTGCAGCAGCGTGTCCGAGTACAGCTTGGCTTCGGCGAACACCGCGCCGTACAGCGCGACCGACAGCAGGCCGACCGGCCACGCGGCCAGCCGTCGCTTTGCCATCAGCCACACCCCGAGGATGCTGAAGAGCGCGGCAGTCCACTCGAGCGCGACGCCGCTCACAGCGCGAACGTCACCGACAGGCGCGCCTGTCGCGGCGCACCCGGGAACAGGTAGTAGTCACCGCCGCTGCTGCCGGTGTCGCGCCAGTAGAAGCGGTTGAACAGGTTGTCCACCGACAGGTTCCAGCTGACCGCACGGTTGTGCAGTCGGTGCTGGAAGCGCAGGCCGGCGTCGAACACCGAGTAGTCCGGTGCGCGCACACCGCCGTCGGCGCGGGCCACGTTGGAGGAGGCATAGCGCCAGCCACCCGTCACATCCAGGCCTTCAACGAACTGCAGCGCGTAGGCCAGGTGCACGCTGGCGCGCACCTTCGGCACGTTCACCAGCTGATGGCCTTCATAGGCCGGGGTGCCGGTATCGCGTGCGCGCGCCTGCAGCACGCTGGCGCTGGCGACGATCTGCAGCGCGTCGGTCAGCTGGCCGTTGGCGGTCAGTTCCAGGCCGGTATGGGTCTGCTGGCCTTCTTCGACGAAGGTGTAGCCGACGTCGCTGCCGTCGGGCTTTGCGTACTGGTAGGGCTGGGAGGTGCGGAACACGGCCGCGCCCAGGGTGAGGGCGTCCACTGGCACGTATTTCACGCCCACTTCCAGCTGCCGCGACTGCATCGACGGCAGGAAGGTATCGGCGTTGGACGTCCAGAACGGTGCTTCCTGGCCCAGCGAAATTCCGCGCACGTAGCTGGCGTAGGCGTTGAGCTGGTCGGTGGCCTTCCACACCAGCGCGGTCTGCGGCAGGAAGCGCGACAGGCGGCTGTGGCGCTGCGGCGTGCCACGCTTGTCGTAGGCGCGCTCGTCCAGGGGCACGAAGCGACCGCCGGCCAGCCACTGCCAGTCATCGCCGAAGCTCATCCGGTCCAGCGCGAAGAACGCGGTCTGCCGGCTGTCCAGGCGCCGTGCCGATGCACCCGGCATTTTCGGCGAGGGCTCGAACACCGGCACCTGCACGTCGTGGATGTTGCTGGTGCCGACGTACTCGTTGACGCTCGGGCGCTTGTCGATGGTGCGGCGGAAGTAGTCGGCGCCGATGCTCAGCTGGTGGCCGACGCT
Source organism: Stenotrophomonas sp. 2YAF26 (assembly GCF_052114625.1). NCBI lineage: Bacteria > Pseudomonadati > Pseudomonadota > Gammaproteobacteria > Lysobacterales > Lysobacteraceae > Stenotrophomonas > Stenotrophomonas sp. 2YAF26. The sequence continues at coordinate 109,152 of NZ_JBFRFC010000004.1, forward strand.
GCCGGTCTCGAAAACGCCGCGCAGTTCGGCACGGGCCTGCTGGTTGCGGCGGGTGTCATCCGGGCTGCGGTAGTCGTAGATGTCGTAGTCGCCGTTGGGGGCGAAGTAGTTGCCCGGCACGCTGCCGTCTGCGCACCCTGCGGTGTAGTAGCAGCCGTAGGCGAAGGCGACGTTGTCATCGATCACCGAGCGGCTGTGGCCGACCGAGATGCGCGACTGCCACGCATCGTTGAAGTCATAGGTGTGCAGCGCGGTGATGTTGGTGCTGGCAATGTCCACCGGCCGCTGCCACGGCTGGTAGCCGAGCAGGCGTTCGCGGTCGACGCCGCGCGGCAGGTCGCGCGCGCCCAGCAGCTGGAAGCCGGACACCGAGCGCTGCGCGCTGGTCTGGTAGTTGGCATCCACTTCCAGCTTGCCGTGTTCGCCGATCAGCCAGTCGGTGGCCAGCGAATAGAAGTTGCGGCGACCGTCGGCATGCTCGACGTAGGAATCACTGGCATCCCAGGCGGCGTTCAGACGCACGCCGAAGCGCGGGGTCAGCCAGTGGCCGACATCCACGGCGGCATAGCGCGAGCCTTCCGAATCGGTGCCCAGGGTGACCGTACGCACTTCCGCCGGGCGCTTGCCCACGTAGTTGATGATGCCGCCGGGTGCCATCACGCCAGCCGCGAGGCCGGCTTCGCCCTTGAGGATCTGCACTTCCTGGATGTTCTCCAGCGCCAGGCGCTGCTCGCCGGCGATGGACATGCCGTTGAAGCGGTAGCCGGTGGCCGCATCCAGCGCGAAGCCGCGGATGGCGATGTTCTGGTAGTAGCCCACCGGCGCATAGGCATCGCCCAGCGAGGCATCATTGCTGGCCAGCTCGGACAGCGAACGCACCTGGCGGCGGTCGAGGTAGTCGCGCTCCAGCACATTCACCGAGGCGGGGGTGTCCTTCCAGGAGCCGCCGCCGAAGGCGTTGACGCGCGAGGTGTCGGCCTTCGGTTTGCCGGCCTGCACGCGCACCGCCGCCAGTTCGGTGGGCGAGGAGGGCGCATCAGCGGCGTCGGTGCCTGCCTCGCTGGCGTACAGCGGCAGGGCGGCGCACAGGGCGAGGGCGAGCAGGGTGGGGCGCAGGCAGCGGTTCATTCGATTCGTCTTCAGACAACAAGGGAGACGAAGCGACGGCGCGCAGGTGCACCGGCCCATGACGGGGTGTGGCTGCGGCTCAAAGCTCCCTACGCCGGTGCAAACCGGATCAGGTTCCAAGGGACTCTCTCAGCCTGGCAAATCCAGGCACCCCCGCTTCAGGTGACCATTTCACTACAAATGGTACGGATTTGCGAGCTACCGCCCTTCAGGCGGCGGCGTGCAGGGCCGCCAGCAGGGCCTGGCCGGGGGCCGTGGCGAACCACGCCGGATGCCCGAGCATGAACGGCTGCCAGGCCACATCGGCGTTCGCGGTCGATCCGGTGACGCCCTCGAAATACTCCACTTCGGACAGAGCGAAGTCGAAATGCACCATCGGCAGCAGGTCGGCCAGCAGGTGCACGCGCGTGGGCGACAGCGGCAGTTCCTGCCGATAGCCGTCCAGCAGGGCCAGGGCGATGTCGATGCGCACAGCATCGGTGCCGCGCTCCAGTTGCAGCCAGGCCACCGCGTTGCGTTCGATCGCGGTGGCCAGGTCGAACAGCGCGCTGGTGGGCGAGGCCAGGCCGAAATCGAGCACCGTGGCAATCGTGCCGTCGTCGTTCCACAGCAGGTTGGAGACGTGCCAGTCGTTGTGCGCCCACAGCCGCGGTTCGTCCTGCAGGCGCGCGGCCAGGCCGTGGTGCCACGGCAGCACATCGCGGCGCAGCTGTTCTTCCCAGGGAATGCGCGCCAGGTAGCGGGCCAACCCGGGGCGGTTGCCGAGGTCGGCCTTCAGCGCGGCGATCGGGTCATCGGCGCGGATCAGGTCGTCGCGTGCCACCAGCAGATGGGTACTGCGCTGCGGGGCGTGGTAGCTGGCGGCCGCGCGGTGCAGCGTGGCCAGCATTCTTCCTGCCTGGTGTGCCTGGGCGATGTCGGTCAGTGGTGACCATGACGGCAGTTCGCGATACAGGTCCTTGCCGGCGCCCACCGCATGCAGTTCGTAGGTCCACGGGCCGTGTTCGAGTGCGGTGCGGCCGTCGTTGCTGGCCAGCACCTGCACCACCGGCATGCCGGCAGTTGCCAGATGCGCGATGAAACGGTGTTCTTCTTCCAGGCTTCCAGCGCTGCGCACACTGTGGTGGTGGCGCTTGATGAAGACCGGACCGCCGGTGCCGTCGACGATGGCCGCGGCCGACAACGGACGCGGGCTGTGCCAGCGCAGCGTGCTGTCCGCGCCCAGCTGCGGAAAGTGGCCACGCAGCCAGGTGATCTCCTGCGCGTCGATCGCCGGCCAGTCGGCGACGACCTCGTCGTTGTTGAGGCCCTGCACGCGATGGGGGGAAGAAGTCATGCCACGGCCGCTGGTGAGTAAAGGAACATCCAAGGCTGCGCATTCAACGCCATGGACGCCACAGACGCAAACGGGCGGGTCATCGACCCGCCCGTCAGGGACGCCACGTGCGGCCTGTGGCCGGCGCGCTTACCAGCCGCGATGGCGGCCGCGGTCGTGGTAGTAACGGTTGTCATGGCGCTCGCGCTGCCAGCGACGGTCATCGCGGCGGTCGTAGCCATAACCGCGGTTGTAGCCACGGTCATAACGGCGATCGTAGCGACGGTCATAGCGCCCGTCGTAGCGTCGATCATGGCGGTCGGAGGTGGTCAGGTTGCCGATGGCGCCGCCGGCAACCGCGCCGCCGACGGTGGCAGCCGGGTCGCCGTTGGAGATCAGGTGACCCGCCACGCCGCCGACGACGGCACCGACCACGGTGCGCTTGTCCTTCCTCGACATCGCGCTGGCATCACTGACCACGGCCACGCCGGCAAGAAGTGCCAGGGCCATCGCCAGACCACGGAAGCTGAGTGCGGAAGTGCTGAGCATGTTGGGTTCTCCTGTGAGGTGCATGCCACGGTGGGCAGGGAGGGCGCTGGGCGCCCCGGCTGCCGTAGGGACCACGCTGGTGCCCGGACATTGCCGGAACATTGCGCGCGATCCCCGTGCGGCTTGCGCATTCATCTAGCGTCAGGCGGCATGAAGCGAGGCTGAAAGCGCGGCGGCCGCTCAGCTGCCAGAAAGGAAAAGGGCCGCAGTACGCGGCCCTTCCCCTGGCTTCCCCTGCCTGGCCTGGCTCAGTGGCCCATGGCGCGCTGGGCCTGCTTCACCTGCTCCTGCTGGGCGTCCTGCTGCTGCAGCACATTCGGTGCACCGTGCACCGCACCACTGCTGAGTGCCATGCTCTGCTCGCTGGCCGCACGGGTGTCCACCGCCGCGCGGCAGGCAGCCGGGTCACCGGCGGTGCCCTGTACGGCAAACATGCGCTCGCCGTTGGTGCTGGGCACCACCGAATCGATGCGCTGCATGCCGCTGGCCTGCGCTTCCTTGGTCAGTGCAGCGGCGGCGGCCTCCAGTGCATGGCGGTCCTTGAAGGTGCCTGCCGGCAGGCCTTCCATGCCCTTCACGGCCTGGTTGTACATCGGGTTCTGCGGATGGCGCTCGTCATTGAGCAGCGGGCGCTCGCGCGCGTCCTTGATCGCATCCAGCGTCTTCGGGCCGATGATGCCGTCCACTGCCAGACCGTTGTCCTTCTGCAGCTGGCGCACGGCAGCCTCGGTGTTGCGACCGAACTTTCCATCCTCGACCAGTGGCTTGCCATCAGCACCCACATAGCCCAGGTGGCCCAGCTGTTCCTGCGCCCTGCGCACACCTTCGCCGTGTGCACCCTGCTTATGCACTTCGTTGCTGGTCTGCGGCTTTTCCTGCGCTGCCGGCTTCGGCTCGGCCGCACCCTTGGCCTGCGCCTGCTCGTGCGTCTGGCTGCGGTTTTCCAGCAGGTCGCGTGCCTGGTGCAGCGGATCGGAGGCGAACAGCTTCCAGTTCGGGTGGTCCTTCACCTGCTTGAGGTAGTCCTCCACCGGCATGGTATGCACGCCCAGCTTGCCGGTCGACTGGCTGATCAGCAGCTTGTCGGTGTTCGGGTCACGCACCACCATCACGATGTGGTCGATGCCATTCCAGTGCTCGTGCTTGGTCTTGGCCGTATCCAGGCCGATCACCATGCCTTCCTTCAGCGCATGCGGCTTGAGGATGTCGTCGCGCTTGAGCAGCACGCCGGAGTCCTTGTAGGCCTCATGCACGATACCGCCGGAGCCGGCGAAGCCCAGCTTGATCTTGTCGGCGTCGGCGAACACCGCATGGCCGGCTTTCTGGTTGATCTCATCCTGGGTCTTGTTGAGCATCGTGCCGACCCAGCCAGAGCAGTCGATGTAGCCTTGGTCGACGTTCTTGCCGGTGACACCCTTGCCACGGTAGTACTGGCTGGACTCGATGTTGATCGCGTACTTGACGTTGTCGTACTTCACGCCGGCGTTGTAGGCCGCATCCAGCGAAATGCCGGGTGCATCCGGCTTGGCTGCTGCGGCCGTGGCGGTAGCGGCGATGGCTGCGGCACCGGCGGCGACAGCGGCCTGCGCGGCGGGGGTCACGGTCTGCGTCGGTGCGGCCTGCACCGGTGCCGGACGCGCCTGGGCCTCGGTGATCGGTGCGATGTTCTTTTCCGGGATGCTGATCGCGTCGTACTTGCGGTCGTAGTACTGGGCGAAGGTGCTGGCCAGGTCGCGATCATTCATCGTGCGCATCTCGGCGCGCGTATGCCCGGTCAGCGCTTCGACGTCACCGCCGATCTGGCCCATGATGCGCGGGCGCATGTCGATCGGATCGCCGTGGCCGTCGCGCACGACGCCGAACGTGCCGGTGGCGATCGCGGTCTGGATCGAACCGTAGCCGGCCGCACCCTGCTGGTGTGCCAGATACAGGTCAAGGCCGCTCGGCTTGTCATCACCGGACAGGTAGGGATGGCCGGTGCGGTCATGGCGCTTTTCCATGTCCACCAGGTTGCGCTTGAACATCTCCGCTGCCGCTTCGGTATTGCGGGTCGGGTCGTACTCGTGGCCGGTCAGGCCGTACTGCTTGGCCGACGACGGCAGGAACTGGAACAGGCCCTTGGCATCGGTCTTGTCGTTGTGCGCGCGCTCGTTGAAGCGGCCACCGGTCTCGATGTGGGCAAAGCGCAGGAAGTCCTCGCTGGCGATGCCCTTGCGCTGTGCCACCTGCTCGATGATGTCGAGAACTTCCTTTTTGCTGTAGTCACGTTGTGCCATGACACTTCCTCTGGGGTTGATGGAGCGGCCTTTGCCGCGATACGCCAACCGGACTCATCCGTGAGTCTTCAACATGTCGGTCAACAGGTGCTGCGGGGTGGTGCGTCTTACTTTTCGACGTAGGCCTTGCGGGCAGCGTCGTAGTGGTACTGGCGCGCGTCGGCCGCACCCAGCGCACGGGTCTGGCCCGGGCCGGAAATGGTGGTGCCGGTGGCGGTGACCGTGATGGTGGGCAGGTCGCTGCCGGCGACGGCGCTGAAGGCCAGTACGCCTCGGTTGCTGACGCATGGCATCACCTGGCCCTCGTCGCAGGCGGCCGAATTGTCTTCGCCAGTGATCACCGTGCCCGCGCTGGCCCAGACCTGGCCGTCTTCGGACTTCTCGTAGTCCGGGTTGAATACCAGCACGGTGTAGCTTTCGATGCTGGTACCGGTGGCGAAGGTGCTGGTCGGCACCGCCAGCACCAGCTTGCCGGCCGGAGTGCGGTATTCCAGCGGCTTGCGCTTGCTGTCGATGTCCGGCGCGGTGCCATAGGCGCCGACGGTACCGATCCACGGTTCGGCGCCCTTGAACACCCAGGGACGATCCGGCTTGTCGCCGGTCAGGGTGAAGGTGGCTTCGGTCAGGGTGACCTGGCTGTCCGGACCGGCTTCGTCTTCGCCGGGCTTGCCGTACTTCTGCGGTGTGTTCCAGGCAAAGCCGGTGTAATAGCGGGTGCCGGCCAGTTCGAAGGCATGGCCGAACCAGAAGGTGGCGACACTGCCATTGGCTACTTCATACGAAACGGCGCCATCGCCGTCGACGTCGTAGATGAAATACAGCACGCTGCCGGCATCGGGGGGCGTGGCGGTGGCCGTGGTGGCGGGTGTGGCGGAGCTCTGCATCGGGGCAACATCCTGTCGTGGCGCGGTGGCGCCCTGTGGTGACGCGGTCGAAGGCGAGGGGGTGCAGGCGCTGGCAAGCAGCGCAACGAGCAGGCCGGCGAACGTCGCACACAGGCGTGGGCGGACACGGGCCAAGCGGGATTCCGGAAGGATCTTCATGCACCTCTCCATGGTTTGCGGGCGTCGGGCAGGAAGGCCAACGCAGAACACGCCCCGCCCTCGATGAGGGGGAACGTCGTGATGAGCCGGTCGATTCCTTCGACCTCGCATAGGAAAACCCATCGACGCGGATGATGGCACAGATGCGACGGCGATCACAGGGGGCAGGGAGGAGCCTCCCGCCAGAGAACTGCGAACGGTGTCTCAGATCCTGCCGTCGCGCAGGTAGTCGAACAGCTCCGCGTCGCCCTTCAGCCCGAGCTTGAGCATGGCGTCACCCTTCTGGCGGCTGATGGTGCTGACGCTCTTGTGCAGCTGCAGCGAGATTTCCTTGACCGTCATGCCGGTGCCGAGCAGCCGCAGCACCTCCACTTCGCGCGGCGACAACGGCTTGCCGTCACCCTCGCGCATGCGCCAGCTGCCGGCTTCCTCCACCCGCTCGCGCAGGCTGCGGCTGATGTAGGACTGGCCGCGATAGACCGCCTGGATCGCCTGCGGCAGTTCATCCATCGACGAACTCTTGTCGACCAGGCCGAGCACGCCGCTGTCGAGCACCATGCGCAGGATCGCCAGGTTGTTGGAGACGCTGAGCATGAGCACCGGCAGGTCGGGATGGCGGCGGCGGATCATGCCGATCATGGCGAAGCCATCGGCCTGCGGGCTGCCAGGCATCGAGTAGTCGGTGACCAGCAGGTCGCAGGGCTGGGTCGTCAGCAGGGTCATCAGCGCCTGGGCGCTGTCGGCCTCGCCAACGACTCGGCCAACGCCGCTGGATTCGATGACGGCGCGGGTACCGATGCGGACCACGGGGTGATCGTCTGCGATGATGATGCGCAAGGTCATGCTCTAGTATGGCCACCGGCACGCCGGACCGCGACCGTCGCGGTCCCTGGCAGGACTTCCAGGAGATCGTTGCAGATGCGCAGCTGGGCGGCTCGTGGACTGATCCTGTTGACGACCCTGCTGGCGCTGCCGGCGCTGGCCCAGCCTGCGTCCACGCCGGGGCCGTTGCCGCTCAGCCCCCTGCAGCGCGAGTACCTGGCCGCACATCCTGTTGTCGTTGTTGGACAGTATGACAGTGGCTGGCCTCCTTTTGAGTCGATCCAGGACGGGAAGCAGGTGGGCCTGGGCCCGGACTACCTGACGCTTTCGGCCCGGCAGCTTGGCCTGAAGGTGGAGACGCGCCGTTTTGCGGACTGGCCCTCCGTGCTGGATGCGGCATGTCGCGGCGAGATCGACGTGGTAATGAACATCGCGCTCAGCGCCGAGCGTACCCGTTGCATGGTCTACACCGCTGCCTATGCCGAGGCACCGTTGGCCATGGTCGGACGTCCCCAGGACCTGCGTGCATCGGAAGCCCCCGATCTTGATGGCCTGCGCGTTGTGGTCGAGCAGGACTTCATGACCGGACCGCAGGTGCGTGCGCGGTTCCCAAGGGCACGACAACTTGTCGCAGACAACACGCTGACGGCCTTGCGTATGGTCAGAGACGACAAAGCCGACATTTTCATCGGCAATGCCTACGTGGCAACGGAACTGATCGCCGCCAACGGGTTGAAGGGTGTGGCGTTGCTGCGGCCCAGCGATCTGCCGCCGGAGCAGTTGCATTTCGGTGTGCCCAACAGCAAACAGCCGTTGTCCGAGGCACTGGACCTGGCGCTTGCCGCCGTCAGCGAAGCGCAGCGTGACGCCCTGGCGCAGCGCTGGCTGCCACCGCCGCAGTGGTCGGCGTCGGCGCAGCTGGCATTGAGCCAGGCCGAGAAACGCGTGCTGCAGCAACCCTTGAAGATCGGCTTTGCGCCCAACGCCGCGCCGCTGTCGTTCGCCGACAGGAATGGCAAGCCCAGTGGCCTGACCAACGAATACCTGCAGCGCCTGCTGCAGGCCGGCGCCAACCTGCAGGTCGAAAACAGCCATGACTGGTACGAGGTGCGCGAGAAGGCGCGCCGCGGGGAACTGCAGGCGGTGATCGGCATTCCTGCCGATTCGAACTATCTCGGGCCGGAATGGGTGTTCAGCCAACCCTTCATCACCGTGCCCAATGTGATCGTCACCCGCACTGACAGTCCGTCGATGCTGGGTCTGTCGGACCTGGACGGCAAACGCGTGCTGCTGTCCGATCCGGAGCGCATCCGCGGCTATGTGCAGCAACAGGCGCCTTCGGTGAAGATCGTCGCCGCGCGCAGCGCTGAACAGGCCCTGCAACGCCTTGCCGATGGTGAGGCCGATGCCTACGTGGGCAACCTGGCGCTGGTCGACCAGTTGCTGCGCACCCGCTTTCCGGGGCGCCTGCAGCTGGCCGCACCAGCCGGATTCAACGACCAGCTGACACTGGCCGTGGAGCGCCGCCATGCGGCCCTGGCAACGACCTTCGACCGCCTGCTGCTGCAGATGGGCCCCCGCCGCCGCGAAGCCCTGCGCGGCGATTGGCTGTCGGTGGAATACCGTGGGGGGGTGGACTGGGGCACGCTGCTGCGCTGGGGTCTTCCCCTGTTGCTGGTGCTGGCCACTGCGGTGGCGGTGCATGGGCTGGGCCACTGGCGGTTGCGCCGCGAAGTGGCCGGCCGCCGTGAGCTGGAACAGCGCCTCGCCGAGGTGACCGACAACCTGCCAGCCATCGTTTACCAGGCCCGCCGCGAAGCGGATGGCACCCTGAGCTTCCCCTTCATTGCCGGCGATGTGCAGTCGATGTTCGGCATCAGCCGGCAGCAGGCGGAGTCGGATGGACAGGCGCTGCTGGCGTGCATCGATGCCGAGGACCGCGAAAAGGTGCTGCACGCGATGGACCTCGCGGCGCGCAACTTTGCACCGCTTTCCTTCGAGTTCCGTATCCATGGCGACGGAAGCGCGCCCTGCTGGGTGCGCAGCCAGGCACATCCGTATTCAACGGAAGCGGGCGCGGTGACCTGGAGTGGCTACTGGGTGGACGTGAGCCAGGCGCGCGCGCAGGCCGACGCGCTGGCCGCAGCGATGGTCGAAGCCGAGCAGGCTGCAGCAGCGAAATCACGCTTCCTGGCCACCATGAGCCATGAAATCCGCACACCGATGAGCGGTGTGCTGGGTATGTTGGAAGTGCTGGCGCATTCGCCGCTGGACGCCGAACAGCAACGCATCCTCGGCGTGATCGAAGACTCGGCGCAGATGCTGCGGCAGATCCTGGACGACATCCTCGACTATTCGCGGATGGAAGCGGGCGCGCTGCGCCTGGAGCCGGTACCGCTGCCGGTGCGGCCACTGCTGGAAGGGGTCCATCGATTGTTGTTGCCGCAGGCCACGGCGCGCGGGCTGGATCTGCAGCTGGACATCGACGAACAACTGGCCCAGGCCCATGAAGTGGATGGCGTGCGCCTGCGCCAGATCGTGTTCAATCTGCTCAGCAACGCCATCAAATTCACCGTGAAGGGCTCGGTGCGGCTGCAGCTGGAGGTGTTGGGGCCTACTGCCGAGGATGGCAGCCAGCCGCTGCGCCTGAGCGTCACCGACACCGGCATCGGCATCGCGCCGGAACAGCTGCCGACCCTGTTCGAACCCTTCACCCAGGCCGGTGCGTACATCCAGCGCGACCATGGGGGCACCGGGCTGGGCCTGAGCATCTGCCGGCGCCTGGTGCAGAAGATGGACGGCGAACTGAAGCTCGAAAGCACGCTGGGCGAAGGGACGCGGGTTGACGTGCTGCTGTCGCTGGTGGAGGCGCGCAGCGAGGATGTGATCGCGCTGCAGGCCGAGCATCAGCAGATCGCGCTGCTGCCCCCTGATCTGCGCCAGGCACGGGTGATGGTCATTGAAGACCATCCCACCAACCAGGCGATGATGGCCTGGCGCCTGCAGCAGCTGGGCGTGCCGCACGTGCTGGTCGATGACGGGCAACAGGCACTGGACCGGCTGGCGGAGGAATCCTTCGATCTGGTCATCACCGATTGCCGCATGCCGGTGCTGGATGGATTCGGCTTCACCCGCCTGCTGCGCGAGCGCGAGGGGCGCAACGGCCAGCCACGGATGCCGGTGCTGGCGCTGACCGCCAGCGTGCTTGACGATGACGCACGCCGCTGCCGCGAAGCCGGCATGGACGACGTGCTGGCCAAGCCGTTGTCGCTGGCGACGCTGCGGCAGGCACTGCTGCGCTGGTTGCCGCGCGCCGAGGGTGCTGAAGATGACCCGGCCACCGTGGACAGCGATGACGATGAGTCCGATGGTGACGAGGGGCTACCCGACCTGGCGACCCTTCAACGGCGCTTCGGTTCGCGCGAGATCGCCCGGCAGCTGCACGACAGCCTGGTCAAGGCCAGCAACGAGGACATCGCGGCCCTGCAGCGCGCGCTGCACGAAGGCGACCGGGTGACGGCCGCGTTGCACCTGCATCGGCAGGCCGGTGCGCTGGGCGCGGTGGGTGCGCGTAGCCTGGCCGATCGCGCCAACGCGCTGGTGGAACGGTTGCAGGCCGCAGGCGATGCGGAGATCGCATCGACGATCGCCGACGCGGGGCAGTTCGTGGCGCATCTGCAGCAACAGCTACAGCGCTTGGCTCATTGAGCTGCGTGTTCCTGCAGGTAGGCGATCACAAGTGCGCGACGCTCCGGGCTGGGGAACGCGTTGTACATGCGCGTACCGGGCACCAGATGGGTGGGCGACTGCAGGAAGGTGTCCAGGGTCTGCGCACTCCACACGAAGTCGGCATGGCGCATGCCCTGCGAATATCCGTAGTCGGGCAGGCTGCCCGCACGGCGGCCGATCACCCCATGCAGATTGGGACCGAAACGATGGATGCCGCCCGCCTTGACGGTGTGGCAGCCGGCACACAGTTCGAACGCCTGTTGCATGGCCTGCTGGCGCGCCTGTTCGGGCGTACTGGGCGCAGCCGGCGGGCGCTGGCACGCACTGGCGACCAGGATCGTGGCAACAACGGGAAGCAGACGATGGGCACGCATGGACGAGCAGGATAACGGGCGCACGCGCCGTGGGGCTGCGACCGGCCGTCGCAGCCCCATCGCCGGTCACATGCCGGAGTAGTTCGGTCCGCCGCCGCCCTGCGGGGTCACCCAGACGATGTTCTGGGTCGGATCCTTGATGTCGCAGGTCTTGCAGTGCACGCAGTTCTGCGCGTTGATCTGCAGCCGCGCATCGTTGCCGTCGCCGACGAATTCGTACACGCCCGCCGGGCAGTAGCGCGCTTCCGGACCGGCGTACTCGGCCAGGTTCACCTTCACCGGGATGCTCGCATCCTTCAGCGTCAGGTGGCTGGGCTGGTTCTCGTCGTGGTTGGTGCTGCTGAGGAACACCGAGCTGAGGCGGTCGAAGGTCAGCACGCCATCGGGCTTGGGATAGGCAATGCGCGTGTGCTTGGATGCCGGCTCCAGGCAGGCGTGGTCCGGGATGCTGTGGCGCAGGGTCCACGGTGGGTTGCGCACGCCCAGCTTCGGCAGCAGCCACTGCTCGATGCCGGTCATCAGCGTGGCCACGGTCTGGCCCTTCTTGAACCACTGCTTGAAGTTCTTGGACAGCTTCAGTTCGTCGTGCAGCCAGCTGGTTTCAAAGGCGGCCGGGTAGGCGCTGAGCTCATCGTGCTGGCGATCGGCCACCAGCGCGTCGAAGGCGGCATCGGCGCACAGCATGCCGGTCTTGATCGCGGCGTGGCTGCCCTTGATGCGGCTGACGTTGAGGTAGCCGGCTTCGCAGCCGACCAGCGCGCCGCCCGGGAACACGGTCTTGGGCAGCGACATCAGGCCACCGGCGGTGATCGCACGCGCGCCGTAGCCGATGCGGGTGCCGCCTTCCAGATGCTTGCGGATCGACGGATGGGTCTTGAAGCGCTGGAATTCCTCGAACGGGCTCAACCACGGGTTCTTGTAGTCCAGGCCGACCACGTAGCCGATGGCAACCTTGCCGCCGTCGGCGTGGTACAGGAAGGCACCGCCGTAGGTGTCGGTATCCAGCGGCCAGCCGGCGGCGTGCACCACCAGGCCCGGTTCATGCTTGGCCGGGTCGATCTGCCACAGTTCCTTGATGCCGATGCCGTAGGCCTGCGGATCCTTGCCTTCGTCCAGCTTGAAACGGCTGATCAGCTGGCGGCCGAGGTGGCCGCGCGCGCCTTCGGCGAACACCGTGTACTTCGCATGCAGGGCCATGCCGCGCTCGAAGGCCGGACCGATCGTGCCGTCCTTTTCGATGCCCATGTCGCCGGTAGCCACGCCGATCACCGCGCCGTCATCGCCGTACAGCACTTCGGCGGCGGCGAAGCCGGGGAAGATCGCCACTTCCAGCGCCTCGGCCTGCTGCGCCAGCCAGCGGGTGACTTCGCCCAGGCTGATGATGTAGTTGCCTTCGTTGTGGAAGCACTCGGGCAACAGCGCGTGCGGGGTGGTGCGCGCGCCGGTCTCGCTGAGGAACAGGAACTCGTCGCGGGTGACCTTCTGCTTCAGCGGTGCGCCGCGCTCGGCCCAGTCCGGGAACAGTTCGGTCAGCGCGCGCGGGTCCATCACCGCGCCGGACAGCACGTGCGCGCCGGGTTCGGAGCCCTTCTCCAGCACGCATACCGACAGTTCGCGGCCGGCGTCGATCGCACGTTGGCGCAGGCGGATCGCGGTGGCCAGGCCGGCCGGGCCGGCACCGACGACGACCACGTCGAATTCCATGACTTCACGCGGGGGCAGGGCGTTGGCTTCAGCACTCATCGATTGCATGACTCGTGGGTAGTGCCGGCATCGGGGCCACCGGCGGTTGCCTGGGAATCGCGCGTGCAGCCACGGGCGAAACGGTTGTTTGAATGTGTCAGGGTACCGGGACGGGCGTGATCGAGCTAGATCGCCGATGTTCACATCGCAATTGCTGCAATGCAGCGTAATGCGCGTGGTCTGGCAGGTGCCAACCTTGGTGGACGTGAGCGGAAACACCAGCGCCGACCAGGGTCGGCCTCTACCCGCACACCAACTCCGCCCGGATGGCCGACAATGGCGGCAGTCCCGACTGCGTGTGAGTGCCATGGCTTTGGATCCGTACGACCTGTTCGATGTCCGTTCCCTGCTCAGCGAGGAAGAGCGCGCGGTACAGGAGAGCGTGGCCCGCTTCACCAACGAGCGCGTGCTGCCGATCATCGGTGATGCCTTCGACCAGGCACGGTTCCCGTCGGAACTGGTGCCGGAGATCGCCGCGCTTGGGCTGCTCGGCGCCACGCTGCCGGCCGAGTACGGCGGCGGCGACATGGGGGCGGTGAGTTACGGGCTGATCTGCCAGGAGCTGGAGCGCGGCGATTCGGGCCTGCGCAGCTTCGTGTCGGTGCAGAGCTCGCTATGCATGTACCCGATCTTTGCTTACGGCAGCGAAGAACAGCGCCGGCAATGGCTGCCGGCGATGGCCCGCGGCGAACTGATCGGCTGCTTCGGCCTGACCGAGGCACATGGCGGTTCCGACCCGGCCAGCATGAAGACCCGCGCGGTGCGCGATGGCAGCGACTGGCGCATCAACGGCAGCAAGATGTGGATCACCAGCGGGCCGGTGGCCGACCTGGCCATCGTCTGGGCACAGACCGAAGACGGCATCCAGGGCTTCGTGCTGGAGAAGGGCATGCCCGGCTTCACCACCCAGGAAATCAAGCACAAGATGAGCCTGCGCGCGTCGCTGACCGGCGCGCTGTTCTTCGACGACGTGCGCGTGCCCGACAGCCACCGCCTGTCGAACGTGAAGGGGCTGAAGGGGCCGCTGGGCTGCCTGACCCAGGCGCGTTTCGGCATCAGCTGGGGCCCGATCGGCTCGGCCATCGCCTGCCTGGACGAAGCGCTGGGCTATGCCAAGGAGCGCGTCCTGTTCGGCCGTCCGTTGGCCGCCACGCAGAGCGCGCAGATCAAGCTGGCCGACATGGCCAGGCGCATCACCATGGCGCAGCTGCTGGCGTTGCAGCTGGGCCGCCTGAAGGAAGCCGGGCAGGTGCAACCGCAGCAGGTCAGCCTGGCCAAGTGGAACAACTGCCGCATGGCGATCGACATCGCCCGCGAATGCCGCGACCTGCTGGGCGGCGCCGGCATCACCACCGAGCACGTGGCGATCCGCCATGCGCTGAACCTGGAATCGGTGATCACCTATGAAGGCACCGAGACCGTGCACCAGCTGGTGATCGGCCGCGAGCTGACCGGCATCAACGCGTTCTGAGCGGGGTGGGGAACAGCCATCCACGCATGGCGTGGATCTACCCGCGGCTGTTGGGTCCGCCTTGAAGCGGGCCGAGGAGCGCAGGGTACCGGTGCGCAGCACCGGCTCGCGGATGGCGGCGCGTTTCTTTGGTTACTTTCTTGATGGCGCACATTCATGTGCGCCACCCTACGGGCCGGCTACGCCGTTCCGCGCTGCTCCTGCAGCGCGGTGCGCGAGCAAAGAAAGTGACAAACGCGAACTACGCCCCGCCAGCAAACCCATGCTGGCGCCACGCCTCGTACATCACCACCGCAACGGTGTTGGACAGGTTGAGGCTGCGGTTGTCCGGCCGCATCGGCAGGCGCAGCCGGCGACCATCGGGCAGGGCATCAAGCACGTCCTGCGGCAGGCCACGACTTTCCGGGCCGAACAGGAAGGCATCACCGTCTTCGAACGCCACGCTGTCATAGCGGACGCTGGCACGCGTACTCAGGGCGAACAACCGCTTCGGTGCGATCCGCGCCAGCGCAGTGTCCAGGTCCGGATGCACCTGCAGGCGCGAGTACTCGTGGTAGTCCAGGCCGGCGCGCTTGAGCTGCTTGTCTTCCAGTGCGAAGCCGAGCGGCTCGACCAGGTGCAGCTGCGCGCCGGTGTTGGCGCAGAGCCGGATCACATTGCCAGTGTTGGGCGGGATTTCCGGTTGGAACAGGATCACGTGGAACTGGGGCGCGGCATTCATCGGCGCAGTGTACCTGCGACGGCGGCCGCCTTTACGACGCACGCCCCGCGCGGGGCAGGGCGGACGTCGCTTACGGGCGCAGCAGGACCTGGGCGGTTTCGGCAGCGAAGGCCTGCAGCTGGGCGGCGCTCGGACGCACCTGCAGGGCCGGCAGGTTGACGATCACCTGGTTGGCGACGCTGGTGGCGGCCGCTGCCAGGGTGGCGGCGTAGCGCTGGGCTTCCTGCTCGGCAGCCAGGGCGACACGCTGCTCCAGGCTCGGGCGCACTTCAACCGAGGCCAGGGTGGTGATCGGCAGTGCGGCGGCGACCGGGCTGGCGATGAAGCCGCCGCGCTCGGCCAGCTGGTCGACACTCGGACGCACTTCGACAGTGGCCAGGGTCGGGATGCCGCTGGCCTGTTCCCAGGCCTGCTGGACCAGCTGGTCGGCGGCCGGGCGGACCTGCACGGTGGACAGGGTCTTGATGGATTCGGAGGCCTGCACCGACGAAACAACCGCGGTGCCGGCGATCAGGGCGATGGCGATGGCAATGGTCTTGGCGTTCATGACGGGGCCTGTTTAGTGTTGGTGAGCAGTGGTGTGGTAGTAAGGTAGAACACCAGTTCTGGGGATGCAAGCGGAATTTTCGATTTCCTGCTTGTGTTCAGTCTTCAGTCAGCTTTCGTCTGAAGCCCTTCCTGGCGCAGGAAGTACAAAGCAATCCCCGTGCCAACTTTTAGTCGTTGATTCATAAGGGTTTTATGGATCGCCGAAAGTGTCCGCAGGGCGGACACCTGTCCATTCCGGGGCTGCGGACACTGTCCGGACGTGAATCACCGCCGTTCGTGACCCGGGAACGGCCAATCACGAAGGCCGATAGGCCGATCACCCCCAGTGACTGGTGGCCGATACCGGTGGCCGCACGCCCGCGCTAGGATCGGGATTCACCTATGTGACCAAGGACCCGGATATGTCGCTCACCCTGCGCCCGCGCGCCGCGCTGCTCGCTGTTGCTCTCAGTACTGCTCTCGGCACGCTTGCGCCGACCTACGCGCTGGCGGCCAAGCCGGCCGCGACCAGCAAGGTCGATATCCCGTTCGAGCAGTTCACCCTGCCCAACGGCCTGCGGGTGGTGGTGCATACCGATCGCAAGGCACCGATCGTTGCGGTCAACATCTGGTACCACGTCGGCAGCAAGGACGAGCCCGCCGGCCGTACCGGCTTCGCGCATCTGTTTGAACACCTGATGTTCCAGAGCAGCGAGAACCACGACGGCGAGTACTTCGAGCCCTTCAAGCAGGTGGGCGCCACCGGCCAGAACGGCACCACCAATACCGACCGCACCAACTATTTCGAGAACGTGCCGACCACCGCGCTGGACATGGCGCTGTGGATGGAATCGGACCGCATGGGCCATCTGGTTGGCGCGATCGACCAGGCTGCGCTCGACGAACAGCGTGGCGTGGTGCAGAACGAGAAGCGCCAGGGCGAGAACCAGCCCTATGGCCAGGTGTGGGAACAGCTCAACCGCGCGCTGTATCCGGTGGGCCACCCGTACCACCACAGCGTGATCGGCTCGATGAACGATCTCAACGCCGCTTCGCTGGACGACGTCAAGACCTGGTTCCGCACCTGGTACGGGCCGAACAACGCGGTGCTGGTGCTGGCCGGTGACATCGACCTGGCCACGGCCAAGGAAAAGGCCGCCAAGTACTTCGGCAGCATCCCGGCCGGCCCGACCATGGCGCAGCCGAAGGTGGACGTTGCCAAGCGCCCGGCCGACACCCGCGAGGTGATGACCGACAAGGTGCCGCAGGCGCGCATCTACCGCGCCTGGAACGTGGCGCAGGTCGGCACCACCGACGTCGACCAGCTGCAGCTGCTGGCCTATGTGCTCGGCGGCGCCAAGTCTTCGCGCCTGAGCCAGCGCCTGCAGCACCAGGACAAGCTGGTCGACAACATCAGCGCTGGCGCCTACGCCTCGCAGCTGGGTTCCAACTTCATGGTGATGGCCACGGTGAAGCAGGGCCAGGACCCGGCCAAGGTCGAAAAGATCATCGATGAGGAAATCGAGCGCCTGCTCAAGGAGGGCCCGACCGCCGAAGAACTGGCACGTGCCAAGACCGGCTCCCGGGCAGGTTTCATCCGCGGCATCGAGCGCATCGGCGGCTTCGGCGGCAAGGCAGACGCGCTGGCCGAATGCACGGTCTACACCGGCGACCCGGGCTGCTTCCGCACCTCGCTGGCCAACATCGACAAGGCCACCGCTGCCGACCTCAAGCGCCTGGGCGCGCAGTGGCTGGACAAGGGCAGCCACACCTTGGTGGTCGAGCCGGGTGAACGCGTTGCGCTGAAGGAAGATCCTTCGCAGGCGCCGAAGCCGTTCAACGTGCCGGCCGTGGACAGCAAGTACAGCACCCTGCCCGAGCAGGTGGACCGCAAGGCCGGCGTGCCTCAGACCCGCGAGTTCCCGCAGTTGAAGTTCCCGGCCCTGCAGCGCGCCACGCTGAAGAACGGCACCCAGGTGGTGCTGGCCGAGCGCCATGAAATTCCGGTGGTGCAGTTCAGCTACCAGTTCCCGGGCGGTTTCACCGCTGACCAGGGCCGCAAGCCGGGCACCGCCAACTTCACCATGAGCCTGATGACCGAAGGCGCCGGCAAGCTGGGGTCGCTGGCCTTCGCCGATGCAGCCGATGCGCTGGGTGCGGACCTTGATGCGTCCGCCGGCCTGGATTCGGTGGATGTGGAACTGTCCGCGCTGAAGGAGAACCTGGTGCCGTCGTTGGCGCTGTATGCCAGCCTGCTGCGCGAGCCGCGCTTCGAGCAGAGCGAGATCGAGCGGGTCAAGGCGACCTGGATCGCCGGCATCCAGCAGGAGAAGGTCAATCCGGGTGCGGTGGCGATGCGCGTGCTGCCGCCGCTGCTGTACGGGAAGGGCCATCCGTACGCGATCCCGTTCACCGGCAGCGGTGACGAAGCGGCGATCAGCAGCCTGGGCCGCGAGGACCTGGTCGACTTCCACCGCGACTGGCTGCGTCCGCAGGACGGCACCCTGATCGTGGTTGGCGATACCACCCTGGCCGAGATCGTGCCGCTGCTGGACAAGCAGCTGGGCGACTGGAAGGCCACCGGTGATGCGCCGACGATCAAGGCCACCACCGCCGTGGCGCTGCCGAAGAGCCCGCGCGTGTTCCTGATCGACCAGCCGGGCGCGGTGCAGGCCAACCTGTTCGCCGGCCAGGTCGTGCCGCCGTCCAGCGACGCCAGCTCGACCCGCTTCGACATCGCCAACGGCGTGATCGGTGGTGACTTCACTTCGCGCCTGAACATGAACCTGCGCGAGGACAAGCACTGGTCCTACGGCGCCCGCACCAGCGCCAGCAACACCGTGGGCCAGCGCCCGTGGATGGCGATGGCACCGGTGCAGATCGACAAGACCGGCCCGGCCATGGCGGAAATGCGCAAGGAGATCGCCGAGTTCGCCAACGGCAGCAAGCCGGCGACCGACGCGGAAGTGGCGCGCATCCGCAACATCCAGACGCTGAGCCTGCCCGGCGCCTACGAGACAGCCAGCGCGGTGGCCGCGACCATCGGCACGATCGTGCAGTTCAAGCGTCCGGACGACTACGTGCTGCGCCGCAAGGCCGAGATCGAAGCGATGACCCCGGCACAGGTGCAGCAGGCGGCAGCGGAGATCAAGCCGCAGGCGCTGACCTGGGTGGTGGTGGGTGACCTCAAGCAGACCGAAGCGGCCGTGCGCGCCTTGAACCTGGGCGAAGTGACCGTGATCGATGCCGAAGGCAACCCGGTCAAGAAGTAAGGGATGTGCCTGCCCGCTCCGGCGGGCAGGCCTCCGGTGGTAGTGCCGGCCGCTGGCCGGCAACCTCACGATGGGGGCTCACCGGCTATCCCTGATTCAGACGGTTCAGGCACACTCCTGACATTCCCTTCCAGGATCCTGCCCATGCGCGTTCTGCTGCTGTCGTCCCTGTTGCTCACCGTCACCGCCTGCACCTGGGTGCCGATCGAACCGGCCGGCAAGGCGACCCGCGTGCTGCCGGCAGGCCCGGTACCGGCCGGCTGCATCTCCAAGGGCGAAGTGGTGGTGACCGTGAAGAGCAAGGTCGGCTTCTACAACCGCAACCCGCTGCGCGTGCAGGAAGAGCTGGAAACCCTGGCCCGCAACGAGGCCCCGACCACCGGCGCCAATGTCGTGCAGGCCGCTGCGGCCCCGGCCGATGGCAGCCAGCGCTTCGCCGCCTTCCAGTGCCCGCCGCGCTGAATCCTTCACCATACGGCCAAGGCTGAATTCGTAAAGATGCGGTGAAGGGCCGGGGGGTTATAGAATAGCGCCCCCTTTGCCTGAGCCTTGGCGCTAACCTCGATGCTCTTCAAGAATGTCTCGATTGCCGGCCTGGCTCACGTTGATGCGCCGCACACGCTGACGACCAAGGAAATCAACGAACGCCTGCAGCCGACGCTGGATCGCCTTGGTATCCGTACCGACGTCCTCGGCGACATCGCCGGCATCCACGCGCGCCGCCTGTGGGACAACGGCGTCCTGGCGTCCGATGCGGCCACCATGGCTGGCCGCAAGGCGCTGGAAGACGCAGGCATCGATGCGACGCAGGTCGGCCTGTTGATCAACACCTCGGTCAGCCGTGACTACCTGGAGCCGTCCACCGCTTCCATCGTGTCCGGCAACCTCGGTGTCAGCGACGAGTGCATGACCTTCGACGTCGCCAATGCCTGCCTGGCCTTCATCAACGGCATGGACATCGCTGCGCGCATGCTTGAGCGCGGTGAGATCGACTATGCGCTGGTGGTGGATGGCGAGACCGCCAACCTGGTGTACGAAAAGACCCTGGAGCGGATGACCGCGCCGGACGTCACCGCCGACGACTTCCGCAACGAGCTGGCGGCGCTGACCACCGGTTCCGGTGCGGCCGCGATGGTGATGGCCCGTTCGGAGCTGGTCCCCGACGCGCCGCGCTACAAGGGTGGCGTGACCCGCTCGGCCACCGAGTGGAACCAGCTGTGCCTGGGCAACCTGGACCGCATGGTCACCGACACCCGCATGCTGCTGATCGAAGGCATCAAGCTGGCCCAGAAGACCTTCGCCGCCGCCAAGATCGCACTGGGCTGGGCAGTGGAAGAGCTGGACCAGTTCGTCATCCACCAGGTCAGCCAGCCGCACACCGCTGCGTTCATCAAGAATTTCGGCATCGATCCGAAGAAGGTCATGACCATCTTCGGTGAGCACGGCAACATCGGTCCGGCCTCGGTGCCGATCGTGCTGAGCAAGCTCAAGCAGCTGGGCAAGCTGAAGAAGGGCGATCGCATCGCGCTTCTGGGCATTGGTTCTGGCCTGAACTGCTCGATGGCTGAAGTGGTCTGGTAAGCAGCCCGCTGCGTTGATTCCAAGGGCCGGTTTACCGGCCCTTTTTACAGGTGCGATCCGATGTCCCAGCTTCCCGGTTACCCCGCCCACCCGCAGCGTTTCGAGGTCCGCCCCGGCCTGTCGATGAACTATCTCGACGAGGGCCCGCGCGACGGCGAGGTAGTGGTGATGGTGCACGGCAACCCGTCGTGGAGCTATTACTGGCGCACGCTGGTGGCCGGCCTGTCGGACAAATACCGCTGCATCGTGCCGGACCATATCGGCATGGGCCTGTCGGACAAGCCCGACGACAGCCGCTACGAGTACACGCTGCAGTCCCGCGTGGATGATCTGGATGCGCTGCTGAAGCATCTGGGCATCACCGGCCCGGTGACGCTGGCCGTGCACGACTGGGGTGGCATGATCGGCTTCGGCTGGGCGCTGTCGCACCACGACCAGGTCAAGCGCCTGGTGGTGCTCAACACCGCCGCGTTCCCGATGCCGGCGGCGAAGAAGATGCCGTGGCAGATCGCGCTGGGGCGGCACTGGAAGATCGGCGAGTGGATCATCCGCACCTTCAATGCGTTCTCGTCCGGTGCCTCGTGGCTGGGCGTGGAGCGGAAGATGCCGGCCGACGTGCGCCGCGCCTACGTGTCGCCGTACAACAGTTACGCCAACCGCATCAGCACCATCCGCTTCATGCAGGACATCCCGCTGTCGCCGGCCGACAAGGCGTGGTCACTGCTGGAGCGCGCCGGCAAGGCGCTGCCGTCGTTCGCCGATCGTCCGGCCTTCCTCGGCTGGGGCCTGCGTGATTTCGTGTTCGACCACCACTTCCTGAAGGGCTTCCAGGCGGCGTTGCCGAAGGCGCAGGTGCATGCCTTCGAGGATGCCGGCCACTACGTGCTGGAAGACAAGCATGAAGTGCTGGTGCCGGAGATCCGGGCGTTCCTGGACAAGAACCCGATCTGAAGAGTGTGCCGACCAACGGTCGGCACCCACCGGGAGAATGAACGGGTGGGTGCCGGCCGCTGGTCGGCACGCCTGGGGAAGGGATGGGTGGGTGCCGACCGTTGGTCGGCACGCATGTCATGCCGCAATCGGCGCCTGTGGCGAGGGGCTGTTGCCGTTGTCGTCCGGGTGGTCGTCGTCGTTGTCCGCGCCGTCGCGCCAGCGCCAGTCGGCCAGGGTCAGCGGATCCAGCCCATAGGCGATGCGGGCCTTGTCGCACTGCGGGCTGGCCTTGCCGTATTCCCACGATGCATCCACCTCGCGGCACACGCTGGGGCGGTTGGGGTGGATCGTGCAGCGCGAATAGACGCCGATCTGCGCGTCCAGCGCCACGCAGCGCACCGGCTTGGAATGGGTGCCGCGCATGCACAGGCGGTGCGGGTCGAGCACCTCGGTGAGCTGGTGCGGCACGCCGCCGGGGGTGACCTCGTCCGATTCCATCCAGTGGAAGGCCACGCGGTACTGGGTGCAGCAGGCGCCGCAGGTCATGCAGGGATGTTGCATGGGCAAACCGCCTCGGGCGGCATCGGGGAAGGGACGAGGATGCGGATTTTCCACGCTGGCGGCCGCCGCGCAAGAAATTCCGTAAGCGGCGACAATGAACGGATGAACCGATCCTGCAACATCGCCGCGCGGCTGCCCGAGCTGGCGCGTGAACGCCCCGACCAGATCGCCATCCGCTGCCCCGGGCGCCGCGGCGCCGGCAACGGCATGGCGGCCTACGACGTGACCCTGGATTACCGCCAGCTGGACGCCCGCAGCGATGCGATGGCGGCCGGCCTGGCCGGTTACGGGATCGGCCGCGGGGTGCGCACGGTGGTGATGGTGCGGCCGTCGCCGGAGTTCTTCCTGTTGATGTTCGCCCTGTTCAAGCTGGGCGCGGTGCCGGTGCTGGTCGATCCGGGCATCGACAAGCGCGCGCTGAAGCAGTGCCTGGACGAGGCACAGCCGCAGGCCTTCATCGGCATCCCGCTGGCCCACGTGGCGCGGCTGGCGCTGCGCTGGGCGCCTTCGGCGACCCGTCTTGTCACGGTCGGTCGCCGCCTGGGCTGGGGCGGTACCACGCTGGCCGCGCTGGAGCGTGCCGGCGCCAACAGCGGCCCGATGCTGGCCGACACCGATGGCGAGGACACGGCGGCGATCCTGTTCACCAGCGGCTCCACCGGCGTGCCCAAGGGCGTGGTCTACCGCCACCGCCACTTCGTCGGCCAGATCGAGCTGCTGGGCAGCGCCTTCGGCATGGAGGCGGGCGGGGTGGACCTGCCGACCTTCCCGCCGTTTGCGCTGTTCGATCCGGCACTGGGCCTGACCTCGGTGATTCCGGACATGGACCCGACCCGGCCGGCCCAGGCCGACCCGGCGCGCCTGCATGACGCCATTCAGCGCTTCGGCGTGACCCAGCTGTTCGGCTCGCCCGCGCTGATGCGGGTGCTGGCGCGGCACGGGCGGCCGTTGCCGACGGTGACCCGGGTGACTTCGGCCGGTGCGCCGGTGCCGCCGGACGTGGTCGCCACCATTCGCAGCCTGTTGCCGGCCGATGCCCAGTTCTGGACGCCGTATGGCGCGACCGAGTGCCTGCCGGTGGCGGTGGTCGAGGCGCGCGAGCTGGAGCGTACGCGCGCGGCCACCGAGGGCGGTGCCGGCACCTGCGTCGGCAGCGTGGTCGTACCGAACGAAGTACGCATCATCGCCATCGACGATGCGCCGCTGCCGGACTGGTCGCAGGCGCGCGTACTGGCCGTGGGCGAGATCGGTGAGATCACCGTGGCCGGGCCGACGGCCACCGACAGTTATTTCAACCGTCCGCAGGCGACGGCGGCGGCGAAGATCAGCGAAACCCTGGCCGATGGCAGCGTTCGCATCGTGCATCGCATGGGCGATGTCGGCTACTTCGATGCGCAGGGACGGCTGTGGTTCTGTGGCCGCAAGACCCATCGCGTGGAAACCGCCCACGGTCCGCTGTACACCGAACAGGTCGAGCCGGTGTTCAACACCGTACCCGGCGTGGCACGCACGGCGCTGGTGGGCGTCGGCGCGGCCGGTGCGCAGGTGCCGGTGCTGTGCGTGGAGCTGCAGCGTGGCCAGTCCGACAGCCCTGCCCTGCGCGAGGCGCTGCATGCCACGGCCGCTGCGCGTCTGCCCGAGATGAAGCTGGAACACGTGCTGATGCATCCGGCGTTCCCCGTCGATATCCGTCACAACGCCAAGATCGGCCGCGAGAAGCTCGCCGTCTGGGCACGCGCCGAACTGGAGAAGCGCGCATGAAGATCCTGGTCACCGGTGGTGGTGGTTTCCTTGGCCAGGCGCTGTGCCGTGGCCTGGTCGAACGTGGCCACCAGGTGCTGGCATTCAACCGCAGCCACTACCCGGAACTGCAGGCGCTGGGCGTGGGCCAGATCCGCGGTGACCTGGCCGATCCGCAGGCGGTGCTGCATGCGGTGGCCGGCGTCGATGCGGTGTTCCACAACGGTGCCAAGGCGGGTGCGTGGGGCAGCTATGACAGCTACCACCAGGCCAACGTGGTCGGCACCGACAACGTCATCGCCGCCTGCCGTGCGCATGGCATCGGCAGGCTGGTCTACACCTCCACGCCCAGCGTGACCCACCGCGCCACGCACCCGGTGGAAGGACTGGGTGCGGACGAAGTGCCGTATGGCGAGGATTTCCAGGCGCCCTACGCGGCGACCAAGGCGATTGCCGAACAGCGCGTGCTGGCGGCCAATGACGCGACCCTGGCAACCGTGGCGTTGCGTCCGCGGTTGATCTGGGGCCCGGGCGACCAGCAGCTGGTGCCACGCCTGGCCGATCGTGCACGTGCTGGCCGTTTGCGCCTGGTGGGCGACGGCAACAACAAGGTCGATACCACGTACATCGACAACGCCGCGCTGGCGCATTTCCTCGCCTTCGAGGCGCTGGCACCGGGCGCGGCCTGCGCCGGCAAGGCGTACTTCATTTCCAATGGCGAACCGCTGCCGATGCGCGAGCTGGTCAACAAGCTGCTGCAGGCGGTGGGCGCTCCAACCGTGGACAAGGCGATCAGCTTCAAGACGGCGTATCGGATCGGCGCGATCTGCGAGCGGCTGTGGCCGCTGCTGCGCCTGCGTGGCGAGCCGCCGCTGACGCGCTTCCTGGCCGAGCAGCTGTGCACGCCGCACTGGTACAGCATGGAGCCGGCGCGCCGTGATTTCGGCTACGTGCCGCAGGTCAGCATCGAAGAAGGGCTGCGACGACTGAAGGCCGCATCATGACGGCGGCATCACCGCGCTGAAGCCTTCATTACGCGCAGAGATCGCCATCACCGGTTGCACACCGGCAGATGCGCAGGATGGACACAACGCCACCCACGGCCGACCACCTGCGAGGAGCACCATGCTGCATTACGCCGTCATCTTCTTTGTCATCGCCATCATCGCCGCCGTGCTCGGTTTCTCCGGCATCGCCGGTGCCGCCAGCAACATCGCCTGGATCCTGTTCGTGGTGTTCCTGGTGCTGGCGGTGATCTCGATGTTCCGCAAGCGCACATGACCGCTTGAGCAGTAGTGCCGGCCGCTGGCCGGCAACCTCGATTACCCGGGGTTGCCGACCGGCGGCCGGCACTGCCGAAGCGCGGTCAGCGCACCGCGCTGTGCAATCGGCGATCGGCGTCGTGCCGCTCCATCGCCAGTTCGATCAGGCGCGTGATAAGCGCCGTGTAGCCCACGCCACTAGCGCCCCACAGCTTCGGATACATGCTGATGCGGGTGAAGCCGGGCAGCGTGTTGACCTCGTTGATGACGATCCGACCATCCGCGGTCAGGAACACATCCACGCGCGCCATGCCGGCGCATTCCAGTACCTGGTACGCCTGAAGCGCGATGTCCTGGATACGCGCCTGCGTCGCCGCGTCGATCGCGGCCGGCACCACCACTTCGGCGCCATCTTCGTTGATGTACTTGGTGTCGTAGGCGTAGAACTCGTCGTGCAGCACCACCTCGCCACAGATGCTGGCCTGCGGCCGCTCGTTGCCCAGCACCGCGCATTCGATCTCGCGGCCGACCACGGCCGATTCCACCAGAACCTTGTGGTCGTAGCGCAGCGCAGTCCGCAATGCCTCGGCGAAACCGTCGGCGTCCTTCACCTTGCTCACGCCCACCGATGAGCCCTGGTTGGCCGGCTTCACGAACAGCGGCAGGCCGAGTGCCGCGATCAGTGCATCGACATCGACCGCATCGGCTTCATGGCGGCGGATGCACACCCACGGCGCCACCTGCAGGCCGGCATCGCGCAGCAGGCGCTTGGTTACATCCTTGTCCATGGCCACCGCCGAACCCAGTACCGGCGAGCCGACGAAGGGCAGGTTGGCCATACGCAGCAGGCCCTGCAGCGCACCGTCCTCGCCCAGCGGACCATGCACGATCGGCAGCACCACATCGATCTGCCCCAGCGCGCTGCCCGCATCGGTCGGTTGCAGCTGGGCCTGCTCGGTGCCGGGCAGAACCGCCAGCGCGGTACCGGAAGGATGCAGGGCGATGCGCGCCGGATCCTCGGCATTGAGCAGGAAGGTGTCCGGCTGGCTCAGGTGCCACTGGCCCTGCTTGTCGATGCCGATCAGCACCGGTTCGAAGCGCTCGCGGTCGAGCGCGTCGAGAATGTTCTTCGCCGACTGCAGCGAAACTTCGTGTTCGGAAGACCTGCCACCGAAGATGATGCCAACCCGTGTCCGTGCCATGGAAATGCGATGTCCTGTGCGTTGCGTGGCTCCATAGCATGAACCTTCGTCGGCCTTCCGCGTGAGGCACAGATGAACCACAAATCCCTTCGCACGCGTCAATTGCGCATGCCCCTGATCTACCGTGTCGACCAAGGTCGACACCTACCAACCGACCGAGGTTGCCGGCCAGCGGCCGGCACTACCGCAAATGGCTACCGGAAACCTGTCGAAGGCGGGGCGGTGTGGGTTTGCGGGGTGTGAGCCGCATGGATGCGGCGACCAAGCCCCCAAGGACGGGTTCACGGCGGCCCCGCAAACCCACACCGCCCCGCCTCCCCACAGGACGTCGGCTTTTGATGTTGCCGTTGCGTCTGCGGGTGCCGGGCGGCAGCCCGGCCCAAGCCCCCCACCCACGCAGGTAGAATGCGCACATGGCTCTTTCCCTGCTCAAGTCCCTCAAGCCGGTCGCTGGCCGCGCTCTGCAGATCGCCCTGAACCGCGCGCTGGCGCTGGATCCGGATACCCGCCACGCACTGGCCAGCCTCGACGGTCGCCATATCGACCTGACCCTGGACGCGCCGCCGCTGGCAATGCGCATCAGCGTCGACGGCGACCAGTTGCGGGTTGGCCCGGTGGATGCGCAGGAAGCCGACCTGGCCGTGCGCAGCAGCCTGGCCGGCGTGCTGGCACAGCTGCCGCTGCTGGCGCGTGCCCGCCAGGGCGCTGACAACGGCAAGGGGCGCGTGCGCGTGGCCGGCGATGCCGAGCTGGCGCGCCGCCTGCAGCAGCTGGCCAAGGGCTTCGATCCGGACTGGCAGCAGCCGTTCGTCAGCGTGTTCGGCGACGTGCTGGGCGTGCAGGTGGCCAACACCCTGCGCAGCGCCCTGCAGCATGCCCGCCAGGGTGCGATCGACCTCGCCCATAGCGCCGCTGAATTCATCACCGAGGAATCGCGCGACGTGGTACCACGTGCCGAGCTGGATGCCTTCCACGATGACGTGGACGTGCTGCGCGACGATGTCGAGCGCCTCGGCGCACGCGTGCAGCGCCTGCGGGGTGCCGCATGAAGGCGCTGCTGCGGGCCAGCCGCATCGGCCGGGTGATCCTGCGTTATCGCCTCGACGACCTGCTGCAGGGCACCCCGGCCGAGCGCTGGCTGCGCCTGGCCAAGCCGTTCGTGCCGCGCGCATCGGCCGCCATCGCGGCACAGTCGCGGGGTGCACGCCTGCGCCTGGCGCTGCAGGACCTGGGGCCGATCTTCGTCAAGTTCGGGCAGATCCTGTCCACCCGTCGCGACCTGGTGCCGCCGGACGTGGCCAATGAACTGACCCTGCTGCAGGACCGGGTCAAGCCCTTCGACGGCGACGCGGCACGCCGCATCGTCGAGGAAGCGCTTGGCCTGCCGGTCAGCGAAGCCTTCGCCAGTTTCGATACAGAACCGCTGGCCTCGGCGTCGATCGCGCAGGTGCACGCGGCCACCTTGGCCGATGGCCGCCAGGTGGTGGTCAAGGTGCTGCGCCCGGGCATCGAAAAGCAGATCGACGCCGACATCGCCCTGCTCAACTCGCTGGCGACGCTGGTCGAGCGCACCCATCCGCGCGCCGACAAGATCCGCCCGCGCGAAGTGGTGGCCGAGGTGGAGAACACCCTGGCCGCCGAGCTGGACCTGCAGCGCGAAGGCGCCAATGCCAGCGTGCTGCGCCGTTTCTGGGAGAACTCCGACGACCTGTACGTACCGGAAGTGATCTGGAGCCATACCGCCGAGCGCGCGCTGACCTTGGAGCGCGTATGGGGCATTCCTTCCGACGACATCGCCGCGCTGGACAAGGCCGGCATCGACCGCAAGGCGCTGGCCGCCAAAGGCGTGCGGGTGTTCTACACCCAGGTGTTCCGCGACAACTTTTTCCATGCCGACGCGCACGCCGGCAACATCTGGGTCGACATCGATCCGATGCGCCGCGACAACCCGCGCTTCATCGCGCTGGACTTCGGCATCATGGGCCAGCTCTCGCAGGAAGATCAGTACTACCTGGCCGAGAATTTCATGGCCATCTTCAACCGCGACTACCGCCGCATCGCCGAACTGCACGTGCAGGCGCGCTGGATGCCTGACAACGTGCGCATCGATGATCTTGAAGCGGCTGTGCGTTCGGTATGCGAGCCGTACTTCACCCGCCCGCTGTCGCAGATCTCGCTGGCCGAGGTGCTGATGAAGCTGTTCCGCGTGGCCCAGCGCTATCAGTTGACGTTGCAGCCGCAGTTGATCCTGCTGCAGAAGACCCTGCTCAACATCGAAGGCGTCGGCCGCCAGCTCGATCCGCAGATCGACATCTGGGCCGTGGCCAAGCCGGTGCTGGCGAAAATCCTGCGCGAGCGCTACAGCCCGCGCCGCGTGGTGCGCGAGATCGGCAAGCGCCTGCCGGAAATCATGACCCATGCCCCAGACATGCCGCGCCTGGTGCACGCCTGGCTGACCCAGCAGGTGGAAGGTCGCCATGAACTGGCGATGCGCTCGCGCGATCTGGTTGCGCTCGATGCGAGCCTGCAGCGCCTGCAGAAGCATGCGGTCGGTGCGATCACCGGCGTCGGCCTGCTGGCGATCGCCGCGTTGATGTACGTGCTGCAGCCGCCGGGCTGGTACTGGGGCGACGTGCCGGCGTGGAGCTGGGTGTCCGGTGCGGTTGGAGCGTTCGCACTGGCGCGTGCGTGGTGGCGATGACCGCAGCCTGCTGAAGCAGCGACGACGGCGGACCGTCGTCGCCGATGGGCTTACCAGCGGTAGCCCAGGCCCACCTGCGAATGCAGGCTCTGGAAACGATCCAGGCGCGTCTTGTGCCAGGTCTTGCCCAGCCCGACGTCGAGTACCAGGTGCTCTCCCAGCGGCTGGCTGCGGCGCAGGAACACGCGCCGGGCATCGTGCTCGCGCAGCAACAGCGGATCGGCCTCGGCGCTGTAGCCGGAGGTACCGCTGCCCAGCCACAGTTGGGTCGAGCCACGCCCCTGGGCATCTTTCAGCCGTAGCGACACGGTGGTGCCGTACCCGTCGGGGCCGTTGGACTGGCGATGGCGCTCATGCTTGATCGAGGCCATCACCCGCGGAAAGTAGTGCGAAGCACCCACCGACCAGCCGCTCACGTAGCCGCTGCCGTGGTACTCGGCGTACTTGCCGCCCACGCTCAGCACGGTCTGTCCGGCCACCTTCCACAGCATGTCCTGGTTGATCTGGCGGTTGACGAAGACCGGATCGTCGTTGGACGCAATCACCGACGTACGCGTGGCGACGGTGGCTGACCAGTCGTGATGCAACGAACCCTGCACCCGGTTTCCGCTGTAGCGCGAAGTGCCGTAATCGCGCTCGCCGTGGGCCAGGCCCAGGTGCCAGCGGCTGGCGCCGGTGCGACCTGCCACATCCATTGTCTGCACGTCGCGCTTGCCGAAGCCTTCGTTGTAATCGGTGTGGTCCAGCTGCAGGGAAACACGGTCGACGCCGGCATGGGCGCTGGCGGCGGCCAGCAGCAGGGCGCACGGCAGTACGCCACGATTGATGAATCGCATGGTGATTACTCCAGGGGTTGGGAATGCAGGTGTTGCAGCAGGCGATAGCGGCCTGCGGGCAGGTTCCGTTCCACGGTGATCCGCGGACCGAACTGGCTGCCCGGTGCGACGATGCGACCGGGCAGGATGATCACGCCGACGCCCAGCGCCGCGCCTTCGCCAATCCATGCGCCGAGCTTGTCGCGCTGGCTGTCGACGATCTGGCCATCGACATGCACGGCGATCGACGCGCCGTCGAGGCGGTGATTGCTTGTGCGTACGAGAGCGCCAAGATATGCGTCGTCGTCGATGCGGCTGTCACCGATGAAGCACTGCGGACCGATGCTGACCCGCTGGCCGACCACGGCGTTCTTGAGTTCGCTGGCAAAGCCGATGCGGGTGCCATCGCCGATACGCAGCGGACCACGCAGCAGCGCATGATTGCCGATCAGACAGTCGCGTCCGATCAACACCGGACCCTGGATGTGGGCGCCGTGGCAGATGCGGCTGCCGACGCCGACACTCACCGCGCCGCGTACCGTGGCTTGTGGCGATATGTCCGCGCATGGATCGAGGTGGGGCTGTAGCAATGCCAGTTCGCTGGCCATTGCTTCCAGTTCACTCCACCACATGCGGATACCTCGTTGGCTTGTCGCGTGCGGGCTCGCGGCCGGTGAACAGCCCCTTCAGTCCGTGGATCAGCCAGACCGCATAGGCCAGCAGCACATACAGCACGGAGAACGCTGCCGCCGGTACCAGCCATGGACGCCGGTGGTGCACGGCACTGACCACACCCAATGCCATCACGATGCCGATCCAGACCAGCGGCACCATCGCCACTACCAGGCCAGCGGGGCCATGCACCGTAGCGGCGCCAAATCCCACCTGCAGCCCAGCGGCGATCCCCGCCAGCGCCAGCAGGATCATCGGCAGGATGCTGAAGAGCCCGAAGCGGGTCAGCAGCAACCGCCGATGCAGGCGCATGCATACGGCGTAGCCGACGATCCAGCGCCGCCAGCGTCGCCATTCCTCCACCAACGTGCTGCATTCCTGCGGGTACACCACGCAGCGGATGCTCTGCCGCACCCGGTAGCCCTGGGCCACCAGCGACCAGGACATGTCCAGGTCTTCGACCCGGGTGCGGTCGGAAAAACCTACCTTGCGCAGCACGCTGGTGCGGAACAGCCCGCAGGAGCCGGAGACAATGAACGGCGCTCCGCCGAGCCACTGCTGGAAGCTGCGCTTGATGACGATCATCGGCAGCTTCAGGCTGGCCCGCACGTGCGGAAGAAAGCCGGCGCCCTGCAGGCAGGACGATGGCACACCACCCACTGCGTCGGCACCCCGTTCGATTTCCGCCAGCAGGTGGCCCAGGCCGGTACTGCGCGGATCGATGCGGGTGTCAGCATCGGTCAGGAACACCTGGGCGGTGGTCACATGCTGCAGCCCGTGCATCAACGCGCCGCCCTTGCCCGTGTTGGACTGGTGCACGGCGAGCAGTCGCCCCGGCCATTGCAGCTGCAGTGCGTCCAACACCTGCGCGGTGGAATCGGTGGAGCCATCGTTCACGCAGATCACCCGCGCGATGTACGGATTCTGCAGCAGATCGGTGAGCGAACGCTGCAGGCATGGTGCTTCGTTGTAGGCAGGCACGATCGCATCGATGCTGCGCAGCTGCCCGCTGGGCCTGCGCGTTGCGTGGACCAGCAGGCGCACGACGATGAAGGCGCACATCGCCAGGAACAGCAGGGTCTTCATCACAGCACCAGCCGATGGGGCAGGAAGCCCTCGCTGGGGCCGATGCCCACCTGCTGGCCGCGGAACTGGGCATGGCAGCGCAGGTGGCTTTCCTGCATGTAATGGCGATCGCCCTGGCTGGCGTGTTCGCGTAGTGCGCGGATCTTCAGCTCCAACTGCACGCTGATGTCTTCAAACACCTGCGGTGCGAACTGCGGCAGCGTGCTTGGGCTTTCGTAGCACAGGATCTGCGGGACGCTGCGACAGGCGACGATCGAGGCTTCATGGACGGTGCGATGATCCTGGTGATGGTCTTCACCACACATCGTGTAGACGCGTTGCGGTTGGATGGCTTCGCACGCCTGTTCCAGGGCGCTGATGATGGCGTTGCGGCAGGACGGGAAACAGGTATCCGGAAAATCATGCTGCAGCACCTGCCAGGCGCCGAGTCGCCGCAGCGCGCGATGCGACTCGTCGCTGCGATCAGCGCCATCGTGACAACCGCGTCCACCCCGGCTGAGTACCAGGGCATGGATGCGGGCGCCGGCGAAGGCGAGCTTGGCCAAGCTGCCGCCACAGCCCAGTTCGATGTCATCAGGGTGGGCGCCGATTGCCAGGATGTCGTGGGCCATGGCCATGTCCTTGCGGGAATCCAGGGGAAATGCGGCAGATGCGTTGAATGCACTGCAGCGGGCGCGGACTATCGCAATGGCCCGGTGAAACAGGGACTAAGAAAATTACGAAAATGTGTCGACGCTCCCCCCAGGCTTTGCTGCGCAACGAGAAGGACAGGTGCAGCGTCCGCCACCGACTGTTGACGGTGGAGTCCATAGGAGGTGGATGACGTCAATGCGCGGATACGGACACGCGCTGTGGAAGCAGCGAGAATGGTGCTGGCGCATCGCCATCCGGCGATTGCCCGTACCGCGGAGATCGAGCCGATGGACCTGGCTGCACTGAAGGATGAACTGGCCCGCTTCGGCACCAGCAACGATGCGCGCGAAACCGAGCGCGACCGCCGCATGCTCAACATCACCGCCGACACCGGTGAACTGCTGTCGGTGCTGGTGCGTTTCGGCAACGCACGGCGCGTGCTGGAGATCGGCACGTCCAACGGCTATTCCACGTTGTGGCTGGCCGAGGCCGCCGCTGCCATCGACGGCCACGTAACCACGCTGGAGTTCGCCGCCGACAAGGTGGCGATGGCCCGCACGAATTTCGCCCGCAGTGGATTGGGCGAGCGCATCAACCTGGTCCACGGTGATGCCGGGCAGTGGCTGGCGCAGGCCGACGAGGGCTGCATCGACCTGCTGTTCCTGGATTCGAATCGCGGGCAGTACGCGGGCTGGTGGCCGCAACTGCGTCGGGTACTGCGCCCCGGCGGCCTGCTGGTGGTCGACAACGCCACCTCGCATGCCGGTGAGATGGCGCCGCTGCGCGCCCTGCTGGCCGCCGACGCGGCGTTCACCACCAGCCTGGTGCCGGTGGGCAATGGCGAACTGCTGGCGCTGCGCAACACCTGACCGGGCGTCACCCCGGTAGCACGGGTCGCTGGCCTGGTGCGGTAGTGCCGGCCGCTGGCCGGCAACCGCAGTCATCGGGCGACCTCGACGTCGACGTTGCCGGCCAGCAGCCGGCACTACCCTATTCAGCGTGTCATCCGGATAATCGCGCGGTGAGCACCGAACCTGACACCCTCGCCGCGGTCGAGATTGAAACCGCGCCCCTGCAGCTGCTGCACCTGGATGAACGGCTGGCCGTGGTCAACAAGCCGGCCGGGCTGATGGTCCATGACAGCAAGCTGGCCCGTGGCGAAGATGATTTCCTCGCCGATCGCCTGCGCGAGCAGCTGGGCCGGCCGATCTTCCTGGTCCACCGCCTGGATCGCGCCACCAGCGGCTGCCTGTTGCTGGCCTTCGACCGTGATACGGCCAGTGCGCTGGGCAAGTCGCTGATGGGCGGGGAGGTAAGCAAGGATTACCTGGCCGTCTGCCGTGGCTGGCCGGCCGAGGAGGCGTGGCAGGTCGACCACGACCTGGACGGCGGTCCCGGCAAGCCGGTGAAGAAGCCGGCGGTCACCGACTTCCAGCGCTTGGCTACCGGCGAACTGTCGGTACCGGTGGGCGAGTTCACCAGCTCGCGCTATGCGCTGCTGCGCTGCCAGCCGCTGACCGGGCGCTTCCGGCAGATCCGCCGGCATCTGAAGCACCTGTCACATCACCTGATCGGCGATACCAGCCATGGTGATGGCCGGCACAACCGCAACTTCCGCATGCAGGGTGTGCACCGCATGCTGCTGCACGCCGAGCGGTTGCGCTTCCCGCATCCGGATGGCGGCACGCTGGACGTGCGCGCCCCGGTCGACGGTGAATTCCAGAAGGCGCTGGACCTGTTCGGTTGGCAGGTCGTCGACGCCTGAGGGTGGTGCCGGGGCTCTGGCCGGCCGGGCTCTCGTAGAACTCGGCCATGGCCAGCACGTCTTCCTTGCTGAAGGTCTTCTTGTACAGGTCCACGTACATCGGCCGCAGCTGCTGCCACGACAGTGCCTGGCGCAGGGTCTGGCTGGTACGGGCCTGGATGCGCTGCAGCTGTTCCTGCTGCTGGGCGTTGAGCTTGCGCTGTGCGGCGACCTGCTGGAACTGCTGCTGCTGCATCGCTTCGATCTGCGGCAGCATGGTGTCGATCATGCTCTGCGCACGCGAGGCCGACAGCAGGCGGTTGATGTCGCCATCGGTGGGGGCTGCGGCCAGCACCGGTGCGCTTGCTGCGGCCAGCACCAGCAGCAGGGCCGCGCGGCGCAACAGGGAGGGAACGAAGCGGATCATGCGGAGCGTCCTGCAGTACACGGGATGGCAAGCATACCCCCGGCAAAGGCGAAGGCGGCGTGTTCGGTGCCTGATCGGCGGCATACGGGGCGTGATGGCAGCCACGGCAACGCGGCTGCCGCTACAATGCGCGGATGGGCAGTGGACCGGTCATCATCAGCGCGCAGCTTGAAATCCCCGACGGCGAGATCGTCGAGCGTTTCGTGCGTGCCAGTGGTGCCGGCGGCCAGAACGTCAACAAGGTCTCCACCGCGGTGGAACTGCGTTTCGACGTGGCCGGTTCGCCCTCGTTGCCCGAGCCGCTGCGCGAGCGCCTGTTGGCGCGGCGCGACCGGCGCATGACCGGCGAAGGCGTGCTGGTCATCGACGCGCAACGTTTCCGCACCCAGGATCGCAATCGCGAGGATGCGCGCGAGCGGCTGGCGGCCTTCATCCAGGCCGGGCTGAGCGTGCCCAAACCACGCAAGGCCACCAAGCCGACCTTAGGGTCGAAACTGCGTCGTCTGGACGCCAAACGCGGGCGCGCGCAGATCAAGCGCGGGCGCTCATCACGTGACTGGGAGTGATTGCTTGAACAACCCGACGCCGTTGCTGCCGGCCATTCCGCCGAACATGCCGCAGGTCAAGCCCAACCGTTTCCTGCGCTGGCTGGCGCGCTGCACGCTGCGCATGGGCGGCTGGAAAGTGACCGGTACGCTGCCGAACGTCCCCAGGCTGGTCTTCATCATCGCTCCGCATTCGTCCAACTGGGACGGGCTGTGGGGCATGGCCGCCAAGATCGCACTGGGCATGAAAGTGAAGGTGCTGGGCAAGGCCTCGCTGTTCTGGTGGCCACTGGGCCCGCTGCTGCACAAGCTGGGCGTGATCCCGCTGGATCGCAGCTCGCCGCAGGGCACTGTCGGCCAGGCCGTGGACCTGCTGCGCAACAACGAGAAGATGTGGTTCGCCATCACCCCCGAGGGCACCCGCAAGGCCGTGAAGGACTGGAAGGCCGGCTTCCTGAAGATTGCGCGGATGGCCGACGTGCCGATTCTGGCCGCGTATTTCCACTACCCGGAAAAGACCATCGGCATCGGCCCGCTGTTCACGCCGACCGGCGATGATGCCGCAGACATGGCGACCATCCGCGAGTTCTACCGGCCCTGGATCGGCAAGACCCGCGGCACGGTCTGAGCCAGCCGCTGCCGGCAGCGTAGACGCCACGTCCGGCACATGCCGGGCGCCCGTGACAGGAGTAGGGTGGACGGCTGCCATCCCGTACCGTCTGCCCAAGGAGCGTTTTACATGTCGCGTACCGTAGTCCTGGCCGCCGCCATCAGCCTGGCGCTGGCGGCCTGTTCCGGCAAGGAGTCCACCCCCGTGTCCGAAGCCCAGAATGCACCGGCCCAGCAGCCGGCCGAAGCCTCCACCAACCCGCTGCTGGCCGCCAGCAGCCTGCCGTTCCAGGCACCGCCGTTCGACAAGATCAAGGACAGCGATTACCTGCCGGCCTTCGAAGAAGGCATGCGCCTGCATCTGGCCGACGTGCGCAAGATCGCGGACAGCGCCGAGCCGGCCACCTTCGACAACACCATCGTGGCGATGGAGCGCAGCGGCGAGACCCTGACCCGCGTGGCGCGCATCTTCTTCGGCCTGGTCCAGGCCGATACCAACGATGCCCGCCAGAAGATCCAGGAAGAAGTGGCGCCGAAGCTGGCCGCGCACCAGGACGAGATCAACCTCGATCCGAAGCTGTTCGCCCGCGTGAAGTCGCTGTACGACCAGCGCGAGACGCTGGGCCTGGATCCGGTGCAGAAGCGCCTGGTCGAGCATTACTACGATGGCCTGGTGCGCTCGGGCGCACAGCTGTCCGACGCCGACAAGGCAAGCCTGCGCAAGCTCAACGTGGAAGAAACCACGCTGTCCACCCAGTTCCACACCCGTCTGGTGGCTGCAACCGCCGCTGCTGCGGTCGTGGTGGACGACAAGGCCAAGCTGGCTGGCCTGGACGAGGGCGCGGTCAACAATGCCGCCGCCGCCGCCAAGGACCGCAAGCTGGATGGCAAGTTCCTGCTGCCGCTGCAGAACACCACCCAGCAGCCGGTGCTCGGTTCGCTGACCGACCGCGACCAGCGCGCCGCCGTGCTGAAGGCTTCGGAAACCCGTGCCGAGCGTGGCGATGCCAACGATACCCGGCAGACCGTGCAGCGCCTGGCCCAGCTGCGTGCGCAGAAGGCCAAGCTGCTCGGCTTCGACACCTTCGCCGACTACCAGCTGGGCGACCAGATGGCCAAGACCCCGGCGGCCGCACTGAAGCTGCTGACCGACACCGTGCCTGCCGCCACCGCCAAGGCGCGTGCCGAAGCCGGTGAGATCCAGAAGGTGATCGACGCCCAGAAGGGTGGTTTCCAGGTGGCCGCCTCGGATTGGGATTTCTACGCCGAGCAGGTGCGCAAGGCCAAGTACGATCTGGACGAGTCGCAGATCAAGCCGTACTTCGAGCTGGACAACGTGCTGCAGAACGGCGTCTTCTACGCCGCCACTCAGCTGTACGGCATCACCTTCAAGCCGCGCACCGACATTCCGACCTACAACCCGGACATGAAGGTGTACGAAGTGTTCGACAAGGACGGCACCTCGCTGGCCCTGTTCTACACCGACTACTTCAAGCGTGACAGCAAGTCCGGTGGCGCCTGGATGGACGTGTTCGTCGAACAGGACGGCCTGACCGGTGCCAAGCCGGTGGTCTACAACGTCTGCAACTTCACCAAGCCGGCCGCTGGCCAGCCTGCGCTGATCAGCTTCGACGACGTCACCACGATGTTCCATGAGTTCGGCCATGCACTGCACGGCATGTTCTCGAACGTGAAGTACCCGTCGATCGCCGGCACCGCCACCTCGCGCGACTTCGTCGAGTTCCCGTCGCAGTTCAACGAACACTGGGCGCTGGACCCGAAGGTGTTCGCCAACTACGCCAAGCACTACAAGACCGGCGAAGCGATGCCGCAGGAACTGGTCGACAAGATCCTCAAGGCACGCAGCTTCAATCAGGGCTATGCGACCACCGAGTACCTGTCGGCCGCACTGCTCGACCTGGCCTGGCACACGCAGAAGGCCGATGCCCCGCTGCAGGATGTCGGCGCCTTCGAAGCCAGCGCGCTGAAGAAGTTCAAGGTCGACCTGCCGCAGGTGCCGCCGCGTTACCGCACCACCTACTTCGACCACATCTGGGGTGGCGGTTACTCGGCCGGCTACTACGCCTACTTCTGGGCGGAAGTGCTGGACCATGACGCCTACCAGTGGTTCACCGAACACGGTGGCCTGACCGCCGCCAACGGCCAGGAATTCCGCGACAAGATCCTCTCGCGCGGCAACAGCGTGGAGCTGTCGACCCTGTACCGCGATTTCCGCGGCAAGGACCCGTCGGTGGAGCCGCTGCTGAAGTTCCGCGGCCTGAAGTAAGCGCGGCCTGAAGTACGAAAGAAAAAACGGCGGGGGCAACCCCGCCGTTTTTCGTTGTGCTGCTCATCCACGCATGGCGTGGATCCATGTGTCGACCAAGGTCGACACCCACCAAGAGCAGGCCATCACGTCCCTACATGCACCCGGTTCGCCTGCTCGGCCAACCCCAGGTGATCCAGCGCGATATCCAGCGCCAGTACATAGCTTTGCGCGCCGTACCCGGCGGCGATGCCGAGGCGCTGGCCCACGCCAGCCGGCAGGCACGGCTCGGCCACCGCGCCATCGTCATGCACCTCCACGTACGCGTTGTGCAGGTACGGCAGCAGCCGCTGCAGGCGCAGGCTGTCGGCACATGCGCCCGGATCCAGCAGCGTCACCTCGCCACGGCTGTGATCGGCCACGCGCAGCGCGTCCAGCAGTTCCTGCTCCGAACCGCAGGCGCGGATCGCCACGCTGGTGCCCGCATCGATCGCGCGGTGCACCAGTGATTTCAGTACCGGCGCCGGCAGCGGCGCGGCGGTGCGGATCAACGCGCCAGCCGCTTCCGGGCCACGGATGATGAAGATCGACATGGCTCAGCCCTCCCGTGCCAGGCGACGGCTGACGATGGCCAATGACAGCGGATAACCCGCCTGCTGGCTGCGCTGGTCGACCACCACGGCGGCCGGGCCGTGCTGCAGGCGCAGGCGCGCCTCCAGACCGGGCTGGTGCGGCGACTGCAGTTCGATGTACTCCGCCGGCAGACCGTCCAGCGCTGCCTGCAGCGCACCACCCTCGGCACACCATTGCGCCTCGTCGGCGACGCCGACATCAAGCAGCACCCAGTCCGCGGTGCGCGCCTGCGGCTGGCACAGGCACTGGCGCACATCGGCCAGGCTGGCGCAGTCGGTGCACAGCACCGGATGGCCGGACAACTCGGCCGGCAGCAGCGGACGCGGCACCGACGGCGACGCATGCCGGATCACCAGGAGGGTCATACAACACCTTGCGCAAAGCGCCCTGCGGCGCGGTAGGCATACGATGCGCGTGGGGGCCGTAAAGGTGCGATGCCCAGTGCCCGGCCCGGGCGTAAAACCTTCATAACGTCCGGCCGGAATGCACCCGGTGGATGCCGACCGTTGATCGGCACGGGCATGGAGACCGGCATGATGCCCGGGAACCTCACGCCTTCCCTTGCGGTCTGACGCCCACCCACCACCCGGAGCCTGACATGGATGCTGTAGCCCGTCCGCCGTTCCCAGAGCGCGCGCTCACTTGGCTGAAGAAGGAGGCACTGCCGCTGCTGGTGATGCTGGGCCTGCTCGCCGCCGCCCGCGACACCCTCGCCAACCACTACGTCGTGCCCAGCGGTTCGATGCAGCCGACGCTGCAACCGGGTGACCGGGTGGTGGTGGACATGCGCGCCTACGGCCTGCGCCTGCCGTTCACCAGCCAGGAACTGCTGGCTACCGGCACGCCGCAGCGGGGTGAGGTGGCCGTGTTCGATTCACCGGCCGACGGCACCCGCCTGATCAAGCGCGTCGCCGCCGTGGCCGGCGACCACGTGCAGCTGCGCGATGGCCACCTGAGCATCAACGGCCAGCCGCTGCAGATCGCTGACCTGGCCGACACCGAAGCTTTCGGAGAGCGCCGCGCCAGCCTCGATCTGGACAGCGGCGGTGGCCCGGACATCGCGGACCTGCAGGTGCCCGCCGGCAAGGTGCTGGTGCTGGGCGACCATCGTGGCAACAGTTTCGACGGTCGCTTCTTCGGCTTCGTCGATGCGGACAAGATCTATGGCCGCGCGGTGGCGGTGTACTACCGCCGCGGCGACGGCTTCGAGTGGCAGCGGCTGTAAGCTGATCGATATGCCAGAAGTATCAATCATGACCTAATAGGTTATGGATCGACTGGATGGGCGGGCCTAGTCTGGGGCCCGTCCCCTCCAATCCGGCCGCCCCCACGGCCCACCGCTCCCATGACTGGCGATACTCCGGCGGCCCTCGCCGACCGTCCCCGTACTGACGACGCTCCCGTCGACACCCGTATCCAGCAGGGAACGCCGGCCTTCCGCCGCACCGCGCTGGCGCTGTTTTTGGCTGGCTTCTCGACCTTCGGCCTGCTGTACACGGTGCAGCCACTGCTGCCCGAGTTCAGTCGCCACTTCGGTGTGTCTGC
Source organism: Stenotrophomonas sp. 2YAF26 (assembly GCF_052114625.1). NCBI lineage: Bacteria > Pseudomonadati > Pseudomonadota > Gammaproteobacteria > Lysobacterales > Lysobacteraceae > Stenotrophomonas > Stenotrophomonas sp. 2YAF26. Next base: position 149,078 of record NZ_JBFRFC010000004.1, read on the forward strand.
TGCCGGCAGCGCGATGTCGCTGTCGCTGACCACCGGCACCCTGGCCGTGGCCATGCTGCTGGCGGGCCTGCTGTCCGATGCGGTCGGCCGGCGCCCGCTGATGATCGTTGCGTTGCTGGCGTCGGCCACGCTGTCGCTGTGCGCCGCACTGGTCGACGACTGGGCCACGCTGCTGGTGCTGCGCACCTTGCTGGGGCTGGCGTTGAGCGGCGTGCCAGCGGTGGCGATGACCTACCTGGTGGAAGAGATGGACAGCCGCGCGCTGGGCCTGGCGATGGGCCTGTACATCGGCGGCAACGCCATCGGTGGCATGAGCGGGCGCCTGCTGGCCGGCATCATCGCCGACCACTGGGGCTGGCGCTGGGGCATCGGCGTGGTCTCGATCATCGCCATCGCCAGCACCGTGCTGCTGTGGCTGCAGCTGCCGCCGTCGCGCCACTTCCAGGCCAGTCGCAGTGGCCTGCGCCAGCTGCCCGCGCGCTGGCGCACGCTGTTCGCCGATCCCGGCCTGCCGTGGCTGTTCGCCACCTCGTTCGTGCTGATGGGTGTGTTCGTCACCCTCTACAACTACCTCGGCTACCACCTGCTGGCGCCGCCGTACCACCTTAGCCAAACCGTGGTCGGGTTGATCTTCAGCGTGTACCTCGTCGGCACCTTCAGTTCGGCGTGGATGGGCCAGCAGGCTACGCGCTATGGGCGCGGTCGCATCCTGTCGATCTCCTTCGGCCTGATCGCCGCCGGCATCGTGCTGCTGGCGATGCCGTGGCTGTCGGCGATGGCCGTGGGTATCGCGCTGGTCACGTTCGGTTTCTTCGGCGGCCATTCGGTGGCCAGCAGCTGGGTCGGCAGTCGCGCTGGTTCGATGCGTGCGGAAGCGTCGGCGCTGTACCTGTTCGCCTATTACCTGGGTTCAAGCGTGCTGGGCGGCGTGGGCGGCCTGGCCTATGCCGCGTGGGACTGGCTGGGCGTGTGCGCATTCGCCGCGCTGTTGACCCTGATCGGCGGTGGCATCGTGTGGGCGCTGCAGCAGCGCGCGCCGCAGCCGGTGACCGCCTGACTTCCTGCAAAGGGTAGTGCCGGCCGCTGGCCGGCAACCTCGTGAGCTGCGCAACCATCGAACAGTTGCCGGCCACTTCCGAATGCGCGCCAGCATCGGCCAGCGGCACGAAGCGTGCACCTTCCACCCGGATGTGGTCGCACGACGAAGGCAGGATCGCCGCACCCAGTCCCGCAGCAGCCAGACTGATCAACGTCGACGCCTCACCGGCCTCCTGCACGATGCGCGGCGTAAAGCCCGCCGCCGCACACAACGCGATCATGTGGTCATGGATGCCCGCCCCGGCGCTGCGGCGGAATGCCACGAACGGTTCCTGCGCCAGATCCCGCAACGCCAGCGTCCCGCCTTTCGACAGGCGACGCAGGGCAGGGTGGTCGGCATGCAGGATCAACGCCAGTGGATCGACGAACAGGCTGTGCGCCACCAGCTCGGCCGGCAGCGTGCGCTTGCGGATGATGCCCACATCCAGGCTGCCATCGAGCAGCGCGTCGATCTGCTGCAGGGTGTTCATCTCGCTCAACTGCAGCCGCACCTGCGGATACTGCTGGCGGTACTGCAGGATCGAACGCGGAATCTGCGGTGACAACGGCGTGGCCCGGGTCAGGCCGATACGCAGCTCACCCTGCTCGCCACGCTGCGCGCGCTGCACTTCATCCACCGCCGATTCCACCTGCTGCACGATGCTGCGCGCACGTTCCTGCAGCAGTTCCCCCGCAGCCGTCAGCTGCACACGCCGGTGGCTGCGCACGAACAACCGCGCACCGATCAGTTCCTCCAGCTGCCGGATCTGCTGGCTGAGCGGAGGCTGTGACATCCCCAACCGCTCGGCCGCCTGGCCGAAGTGCAGGGTATCGGCAACGGCAAGGAAGTAGCGCAGGTGGCGAAGTTCGATGGACATGGATGCAGTCTATCCAGCCCGACGCCGGGAATCGTCATCCACGCATGGCGTGGATCAACCGTGTCGACCAAGGTCGACACCCACCAAGAGCAGGCCATGCCGTTCCGACAGATCGCGGAAATCTGTCAGAGGTGGGGCGGTGTGGGTGGGCAGGACCGTTGGCGCCATGGATGGCGCCATCGAGCCCCCATGGAAGGGTTTACGGCGTGTCCTGCCCACCCACACCACCCCGCCATCCACGGAATGCAGGCCGTTGCCGTTGCCTCTGCCGTTGCCGTCGATTCGGCAGGTGCAGGGCGCAGCCCTGCCGACAACCCCTCACCGCTCCGAATGCCCGCTCTGGTCGTAATCGCGCGGACTGAACAGCTCCGGCTGGATCAACTCGACGAACGCCCGCGCCTGCGCCGACAGCGCCTTGCCGCGCCGCACGATCACCCCATAACTCCGCTCCGGGAACCAGCGCTTCATCGACCGTGCGGCCAACCGTTCGCGGTCAGCATCGTTCAGGCACAGCGCCGGCACGATGGAAATACCCATGCCCATCGCCACGTACTGCTTGATCACTTCCCAGCCGCCCACCTCCAGCGCAACGGTGTAGGCGATGCGGTGACGCTGGAACACCTGGTCCACCAGCCGGTAGGTGATCTGCCGTTTTGGCGGCAGCACCAGCGGGTAACGGGCGATGTCGGCCAGTTCCAGCTCGCCACCGCTGGCCAGTGGATGGTCATGCGGGGCGATCAGGACCTGTTCGAAACGGTAGGCCGGCGCATAGCTGAGGTCGGCCGGCACATCGGTCATCGAGCCGATCGCCAGGTCGGCGGCATCCTCGCGCAGCAGGTCGGTGCCGTCGGCGCTGATGGCGTTGTGCAGGGTCAGGCGTACGTCAGGGTAATGCTGGCGGAAGCGTTCGACGATCTTCGGCAGCAGGTACAGGATGGTCGAACTGTTGGCGGCGATGTTCAGCTCGCCCGCGTCCAGCCCGCGCACCTTGTCGCGGAAGCGCGCTTCCAAGCCGTCCAGGCTCTCCACCAGCGGCTGTGCCATTTCATACAACAGCTGGCCCTCGCGACTGGGGACCAGCCGCCGGCCGCTGCGCTCGAACAGGGGGACTCCCAGCTCGCGCTCCAGCGCCTGCAACTGCAGGCTGATGGCCGGTTGGCTGACGAAAAGTGCCTCAGCCGCCCGTGAGACCGAGCCCAGGCGCACCGTCTGGCAGAACGCGCGCAGCGGCTTCAGCCGATCGGATTTGTAGGAAAAACGAGGACTTGGCGAGGTGCGTGTGGTCATGGCGTCACAAGTATTAGCACAAGTTATGTAAAGCATTGCAAAAACTGTTTTGTCAAATACAGGGCTCCAGCCGCACGGTGGAGTCGTTCCCCCACGCTGGAGTTCTGCCATGTCCGCCGTCGCTTCCGCTGTTCCCTCCACCGCCGCCAAGGCCACGCCGGGCATCGCCCTGGCGACCCAGGTGGCGGGCCAGGCCACCGTGCTGCCGGCGCCGTTGCTGGCCCTGCTGGTGTCCCTGCACCGGGCAGTGGAACCCGGTCGGCAGGCGCGGCTGCAGGCCCGTCGCGAGCGCCAGGCGTTCTTCGACCAGGGCGGCCTGCCGGACTTCCGCCAGGACACCACCGCGATCCGCAGCGGTGACTGGACGGTGGCGCCGCTGCCGGCCGCGCTGCAGGACCGTCGCGTCGAGATCACCGGCCCGACCGACCCGAAGATGGTCATCAACGCGCTGAACTCCGGCGCCAAGGTGTTCATGGCCGACTTCGAGGATTCGACCTCGCCGACCTGGCGCAACCTGCTGGCCGGTCAGCAGTCGCTGGCCGCTGCGGTGCGCGGCGACCTGCAGTACACCGCACCCAATGGCAAGCATTACGCACTGCGCCCCTACGATGAGCAGGCGGTGCTGATCGTGCGTCCGCGCGGCTGGCACCTGGACGAAAAGCATGTGCGCGTGGATGGCCAGTTCCTCGCCGGCGGCCTGTTCGACGCGGCGGTGTTTGCCTTCCACAATGCGCGCGCGCTGCAGTCCAGGGACCGCGGCCCGTATTTCTACCTGCCCAAGCTGCAGAGCATGGAAGAGGCGGCGCTGTGGGAGACCGCGCTGTCGCACATCGAAGGCATGCTCGGCCTGCCGCACGGGCAGATCAAGGTGACCGTGCTGATCGAGACGCTGCCGGCGGTGTTCGAGATGGACGAGATCCTGCATGCGCTGCGCGATCGCATCGTCGGCCTCAACTGCGGGCGCTGGGATTACATCTTCTCGTACCTGAAGACCTTCCGCCGCCACGCTGACCGCGTGCTGCCCGAGCGTGGCCAGGTGACGATGACCCAGCCGTTCCTGAAGGCGTATTCGGAACTGCTGATCCAGACCTGCCATCGCCGCGGTGCACACGCGATGGGCGGCATGGCCGCGCAGATTCCGATCAACAACGATGCCGCCGCCAACGAGCAGGCGATGGCGCGGGTGCGTGCCGACAAGCTGCGCGAAGTGACTGCTGGCCACGACGGCACGTGGGTCGCCCATCCGGCGCTGATTCCGGTGGCGATGGCGATCTTCGACGAGCACATGCCCACGCCCAACCAGCACCACGTGCTGCGCCAGGATGTGCGCGTGGGTCGCGATGAACTGATCGCGCGGCCGCCGGGCACGATCACCCGCGCTGGCTTCGAAGGCAATGTCGAAGTCTGCGTGCGCTACCTGGCTGCATGGCTGGATGGCAACGGCTGCGTGCCGATCCACCACCTGATGGAGGACGCGGCCACCGCCGAGATCAGCCGCAGCCAGCTGTGGCAGTGGCTGCATACCCCGGGCCAGCAGCTGGACGACGGCACTGCCATCGATCTGGCGCTGCTCGATACCACCCTGGCGCAGCTGCCCGCGCGCCTCGGCGACACCTCGGCGCTGCCCGGTGGCGGCCGCATCGAAGAAGCCATCACCCTGCTGGCCGAGTTGAGCCGCAGCAACGAACTGACCGACTTCCTGACCCTGCCGGCGTACGCGCGCATCGACTGACCGCTGCATGCCGGTTTTCCCGCCGCTTCCTTCCCCGCTGCATCCGCACGAACCGAACTGGAGATAGACATGAGCACGCTGCCCACTGCCGAACAGATCCAGCACGACTGGGACACCAATCCGCGCTGGGAAGGCATCCAGCGCAACTACAGCGCCGCCGACGTGGTGCGCCTGCGTGGCACCGTCCATATCGAGCATTCGCTGGCCCGGCTGGGCGCGGAAAAGCTGTGGAAGTCGCTGCATGAGCGTGACTTCGTCAACGCGCTCGGCGCGCTGACCGGCAACCAGGCCATGCAGCAGGTGAAGGCCGGGCTGAAGGCGATCTACCTGTCCGGCTGGCAGGTGGCGGCCGATGCCAACCTGGCCGGGCAGATGTACCCGGACCAGTCGTTGTACCCGGCCGATTCGGTGCCGGCGGTGGTCAAGCGCATCAACAACACGCTGCTGCGTGCTGACCAGCTGCACCATGCCGAAGGCAAGGATGACATCGACTTCCTGCAGCCGATCGTGGCCGACGCCGAAGCCGGTTTCGGCGGCGTGCTCAACGCCTTCGAGCTGATGAAGGCGATGATCGAAGCCGGTGCCGCCGGCGTGCACTTCGAAGACCAGCTGGCCTCGGTGAAGAAGTGCGGGCACATGGGCGGCAAGGTGCTGGTGCCGACCCGCGAGGCGATCGAGAAGCTCAACGCCGCGCGGCTGGCCGCCGACGTGCTGGGCGTGCCGACCCTGCTGGTGGCGCGTACCGACGCCGAGGCGGCTGATCTGCTGACCAGCGACATCGATGGCAACGACAAGCCATTCGCCACCGGCGAGCGCACCGTGGAGGGCTTCTACAAGACCCGCAACGGCCTGGACCAGGCCATCAGCCGCGGCCTGGCCTACGCACCGTATGCCGACCTGGTGTGGTGCGAGACCGGCAAGCCGGACCTGGAATTCGCGCGGAAGTTCGCCGAGGCGATCCATGCGAAGTTCCCGGGCAAGCTGCTGGCCTACAACTGCTCGCCCAGCTTCAACTGGAAGAAGAACCTGGACGACGCCACCATCGCCAGGTTCCAGAAGGAGCTGGGCAGCTACGGCTACAAGTTCCAGTTCATCACCCTGGCCGGTTTCCATGCGCTGAACTACGGCATGTTCAATCTGGCCCACGGCTATGCGCGCCGGCAGATGAGCGCCTTCGTGGAGCTGCAGGAAGCCGAGTTCGAAGCGGCCGAGCGCGGCTTCACCGCGGTCAAGCACCAGCGCGAGGTCGGCACCGGCTACTTCGATGCGGTGACCCAGGCGATCCAGCAGGGGCAGTCCTCGACCACCGCGCTGACCGGCTCGACCGAGGAAGAGCAGTTCCATGGCGAGCGCAGCGAACGGGCTGCGTGATCCGGTCATGCCGGCCGCTGGCCGGCAACCTTCTGTGTTCCCGCAGTCCTTGATGCGGTCGGCCAGCAGCCGGCACGACCAGGGCTCGGGCTGATCAGGGTGGCCAGGGAAGGGCCAGACGACGCCGGCAGATCGGGGGATCTGCCGGCGTTGTTGTATCTGCGGCTGCTGCGACAATCGGCGTCGCGGTCACCGCAAGATATTGATATGGCTTGCTTTCTCCCCGCAGTCAACGGGGGTGAACGGGCAACTCTGCGGCATGCAGGGCGGGGCACCGCGTCTTCACAAAAATGAGAAGCGGCGCACAGTTTGATTCACTGATATGCTCCGCGGCTCACCAGGGGACGCTGGCGGCGGGTGCAGGGAATGACCGGCAGGGGTGCGGCCGAGAACATCGACACGACAACCGGTATCGCCAAGGTGGCGATGGCCGAGATCGTGCATGCGCTGCTTTCCGAAGAAGAGGTTGCCCTGTTCGCCCGGTTTGCCCAGCCCTGCAGGCTGCAGGCGGGCCAGTGGCTGTTCCACCGCGGCCATCGCGGCGAGTGCATGTACATCATCCTGGAAGGCCTGATCGAGCTGGATTTCGGCGAGGACCTGGTGCTCAAGACACTCGGCCGGCATGAGTTCTTCGGTGAGCTCGGCCTGTTGATGGGCGACCATCCGCGCAGCGCCAGCGCGCGGGTGATGGCCGACTGCCACGTGCTGGAGCTGGGACCGGCTGATTTCCATCGCCTGGTCGAGTCCGACCCGGGGCTGGTGGCCTACTTCCTGCGGCGCACGATCCTGCGCGTGCTGACCAACGAGCAGGCCCTGATCAGCCAGCTGCGGCGGCGCAACCATGACCTGGAAGCCGCGCTGGACAACCTGTACATCACCACCCACCAGCTGACCCACACGCGTGAGCTGGTGCGCACCGACGAACTGACCGGCCTGCACAACCGCCGTGGCCTGGCCCTGTTCCTGCAGGAATGCCGCACGCAGGAAGAGGGGCCGCCGCAGGCGCTGCTGCTGATCGATTGCGACCGCTTCAAGCAGATCAACGACCGCCACGGCCACCAGGCCGGCGACCGGGTGCTGCAGAGCATGGGCAACATCCTGCGCTCGATGGCCGGCGAACATGACCTGGCCTGCCGCCTGGGCGGCGACGAGTTCTGCCTGATCCTGCGCCGGGCCAATGTCGAGATCGTGCAGCACGCGGCCGAGTTCATCCTCAGCGCGGTGCACGGCCTGCTCGAGCGCAGCCATGGCACCCCCCACGTCAGCCTGGCCAGCATCGGGGCCAGCCTGCTGGCCCCTGACGCGGACTGGAGCGAGTGGTACGCTCGCGCCGATCGTGCGCTGTACCAAGCCAAGCGCGCAGGCGGCAACTGCCTGCGGTGGACCGATGGTCCGGATGGACAATGAGCGGAGATCCAGGCGATGAATGGCGACAACGGAACGTCGACCCCGCATAACGCCCAACTGCGGGCGCTGCTTTTTACCGACCTGTGCGATTCGCTGCAGCTGGTGGAGCGTATCGGCGATGTCGCCGCCGCCGAATTCTTTCAGCAGCATGACCGCCTGGTCCTGGGGCTGCAGCAGCACTGGAACGGCCAGCTGATCGATCGGTCCGATGGACTGTTCGTTCTGTTTGAGCGCCCCATCGATGGCATTGGTTTTGCGATTTCCTACCAGAACGCCGTCGACGCGATGGGCCACGAGCGCGGCATCGTGCTGCGCGCGCGCGCCGGCCTGCACGTGGGTGACGTGCTGTTGTGGGACAACAGTGCCGAGGCCGTCGCCCACGGCGCAAAACCGGTGGAAGTCGAGGGTCTGGCCAAGCCCATGGCCGCGCGTTTGATGCAGCTGGCGTGGCCTGGACAGGTGCTGCTGTCCTCAGCGGCCGAACAGATGGCGCGGCGGGCCGGCAGCGAGTTGCCTTGGACGGCGGACGAACTGCGTTGGAAGGATCATGGCCTTTGGCGCTTCAAGGGCATCGGCGAACGCCAGCAGGTGTTCGAAGTCGGCATCCGGGGCCGCGCGCCGCTGCGCCGGCCGCGCTCGGGTGACAAGGCCTGGCGGGATCTGCCGCTGTGGCGTCGCCCCGCTGCGCTGCTGACAGAGGCGACGCTGGCGGTGACGCTGGCCGTGGTGATGTGGGCGCTGTTGCGGCCAGCGCCGGCGATCGCGTTCGCCGAGCGCGACTGGGTGATCCTGGCGGCGGTCAGCAACAGCACGGCCTACCCGCAGCTGGATTCCAGCCTGGAACAGGCGCTCTACATCAGCCTGGGGCAGTCGCGCTTCGTCAATATTCTCAGCGAACTGAAGGTGCGTGACACCCTGCAGTTGATGCAGCGCCCGGCCAATGCACGGCTGGACCGCGCACTGGCGATCGAGGTCGCGTTGCGCGATGGCGCGCGCGCGGTGCTGATGCCCAACGTGCTCGAACTCAACGGCAAGGTGCGGGTGGGTGTGGAGGTCGTGGACCCACGTAGTGGGCAGACGGTGTACACGCATTTCGCCGATGGCAATGGCCTGGATTCGATCCTGGCTTCCACCGATACCGTGGTGAAGGCACTGCGCAGCGACCTGGGTGAGGCGCTGCACGATGTCAGCCGCGAGCAGAAACCACTGCCAACGGTGGCCACCGCCAATCTTGATGCGCTGCATGCCTATGCCAAGGGCAGCGATGCGTTGGCGCAGGAGCGTTTCGACGAAGCGTTGCTGTTCTTCCAGCAGGCCACTCGCCTGGATCCCCAGTTCACCTTTGCCTACATCGGGCAGATGCGGCTGCAGTACGCCATGGGCAACGTGTCGGCGGCTGGCGAACTGTACCGCCAGGCGGTGTCGGGGCGCACGCGCTTGAGCGCGCGCGACCAGCTGTACCTGGACGCCTGGGGTGCGGATTTCAGTGGTGCACCCCCGCAGCGCAGTGCGGAAAAGTGGCGGATGCTGACCCAGCTGTATCCGGACGATCCGGCCGGCTGGATGAATCACGCGATGGCCCTGTTTGCCTATGGCGACTATGACGGCGCGCTGGCCGACATGATGCCGCTGCTGGAACGCCATCAGACGCATCGCGCGCTGGTCCTGTCCTTCGTTGGCCGCACCCAGCTTGCGCGTGGCGAGGTCAAGGCCGCCGTCGCTGCGTTCAAGGAAGCAGGCGCGTTGCCGAACTGGCACGGCGACATGCTGGAGGCGGTCGCGCTGCTGCTGGATGGGGAGGTACAGAAGGCGCACGAACGCAGTGAAGCCATCACGTCGCGCGGGCTCGGCGCACGCATGGAGTACAGCGGGCTCCTCGCCCTGCAGGGGCGGGCCAATGATGCGGCCGCTGAGATGACGCAGGCCGTGAAGCAGTGTGCCGATGTGCCGGAGCTGTGCGACATCCTGGCCCTGCAGTCGCTGGCATGGACTGCACAGGCCGACGGCAGCGGGTCCCGGCTGCAGTACGCACGATTGCTGGACCGCACCCTGGCGGCAGTCGATGAGGGTGTCGGCGCCGCACCGCGCCATCGCGCTTTCATTGCGCTGTCGGTGGCCTACCACTTGCAGCGCGCCGGCCTGGACGCCGAGCTGCGCTCCCGCCGGCCTGCACTGCAGGCGCTGGTTGAACGCAGTACTGACCCGCGGCTGCAGGAACTATGGCTGCTGCTTCGCGCGCGTGGTGAGCTGGATGCCGGCAATGCAGAGGCCGCTTCGGCACTGTTGAAGCCGCTGGCCAACGGCACGCTGTACCAGTGGCATGTACTGCAGCTGGATATCGATCGCGCGCTCGGCCGCGATCTGGCCGTGCAGCGCCGGGAGCGCTGGTTGCGCCAGCGCACGGGCATGGCCTTCGCCGAAGACGCCGGTGCCCTGGTTCTGCTGCCATTGAATGTGGCCGACGCGCGCCGGCTGGCCGATGCGGCCAGCCCGCAGCAGGCAGGAGCACCCTGAGGGGGCGTCAGTCCTGCAGTCCCTTCAGGCCGCTTTCGAACATGAAGGGCACCTTGAACGGTCCCGTGGCGGCCAAGCGCTCGCTCAGCAGCGCCGCCGCCCGGGCAAATTCCTCCTTGCCGCCCAGCGAGTCCAGCGGCGTGTTGCAGGCGGCCACGCTGTCGGCGTCTGCGCCCAGCGTAATCAGGGCCTTCGCCGGGTCGGCGGCAAACGCGCTGCGGAAGGCATCGTCGCTGGCCAGGTGCTTGAGCAGGGTCTGGACCACTTCAGGGGAAAGAGGAGAACGGGACATGGTTCACTACCGGCAGGGAGGGGAAAAAAACAGTATCGGCTGGGCGCAGCGGGAATTGATGGTGCGTATCAGCCACCACGCTATCATCGCCGGCCACCCACGCTTCCGGATGCGCATCGAATGAACTTCCGTCGCTGCAGGACGATGATCGTCGAACCGCTGGAGCGGGCGCGTTTCGACCTGGATGCGCTGCTTGCCGGCGGCAGTGGCGTTGGCTTCGAACAATCCTTGCAGGTACGCGCCGCGCATCTGCCGGCGCCACGTACGGTCGATGCGGTCAGCTGCCTGTGGCTGCTCCAGTGCAGCGCGGAGCAGTGGCAGCCACTACCGGCAGAGCCGCAGGCACGGCAACGCGTGCTGTCGCTGCTGGAGCAGGGCCTGCTGATCAGCGATGATCCGGTGCATGCCGAGGCAGCAGCGGTCGAACAGCAGGTACGTGACAGCCAATGGTGGCCGCTATCGGCGCTGCACTACCAGCATTCGCGATGGGATGGCGTGGACAGTGTCGGCGACATGGAGCGCAGCCAGCTTATGACCGCGCAGGACCTGGTGCGCAGCTTCGGCCCGCCGCCCGCCGAAGCGCCGGCCCGGCTGCCCGGTGCATGGCCCTTGCCACGCAGTGACGAGGACCCGATGCAGGCGCAGCTGCAGGCGCGTGCGACCTGCCGCAACTTCGACGGTGCGCGCGCCGTGCCGTTGCCGATGCTGGCCCGGCTGCTGCAGCAGGTGCTGATGGCGCAGGCGCAGGTGGAAACCGAACCCGGTGTGCGCTTCCTCAAGAAGAACATTCCATCGGCCGGCAGCCTGCATCCATTGGAAGCGTATGTAGTGGCGCGCAATGTGGAAGGACTGCCGCCGGGCCTCTATCACTACCATGCCACCGCACACGAACTGGGCCCGATAGCGGTGCCGCCCGGCGACCTGGACAGCTTCTGCCAACGCCTGCTGGCCGGTCAGCACTGGTTCGCCAACGCCCCGGTGCAGCTGATCCTGGTGTGCCGCTTCGAGCGCATGTTCTGGAAGTACCGTGGCCATGCCAAGGCCTATCGCGCGCTCACTCTGGATGCTGGCCACGTATCGCAGGCGATCTACAGCGCGGCAACCGCGCAGGGGCTGGGCGCATTCGTCACTGCGGCGATCAACGAGGCCGAGGCCGAGCGGGCGCTGGGCCTGCAGCCGATGGCCGAGGGCGTACTGGCGGTGTGTGGCGTTGGCTGGCGTGCAGCGGAGCGGGTGACGGCCGAACTGGACCCGCTTGGCCAGGTGTGGCCGGTCACGCGTTGATCGACAACGCGTGACCGGACGGCATCACACCGCTTCGAAATCCACCAGCACCGCACCATCCCCCACCTGGTCACCGGCCTTGGCGCGATAACCCTTCACCGTGCCATCGGCCGGTGCCTGCAGCGTGTGCTCCATCTTCATCGCTTCCAGCACCACCAACGGGGTGCCGCGCTTCACCTGCGTGCCTGCCGCCACCAGTGTCGCCACGATCCTGCCGGGCATCGGTGCCAGCAGGCTGCCGGCGTCGGCGCTGGCCTGTTCCGATTCGCCCACCGGGTCGTGCAGGGTGAAGCGGTGCTGGCCATCGCTGCCGAACAGGTACAGCTGGTCGCCGTCGCGCTGCAGCTGCAACCGCCAGCGACGGTCGTCCAGCTGCACCAACAGGGTGTGGCCATCGGCATGGCCGACGACCTGTTTCGGCGCGGCGTCACCGCACTGCACACGCCAGCCATCGGCCGTGGCCCACACCTTCAGCGTGTGCGCCCGCTCTTCCTGCTGCAGCGGCACCAAGCGCGCGGCAGGCACGCCCAGCCGCCAGCCATCCTGTGCCTGCCACGGTGAATGCGGGTCGCGTGCATCGGCGGCAGCGGCCGGTGTGCTTGCTACCGCGGCGATCGCTGCCAGTTCCCACAGCGCCTGCTCACCGTCACCGGTCATCGCCAGTGCGGCCTGCTCACGCTCGATCAGCGCGGTATCCAGCTTGGCGTTGGCGAACGAGTCGGTCTGCACCAGGCGCCGCAGGAAACCGGCATTGGTGGTTACGCCCACCACCTGGCAGTCGGCCAGGGCCTGGCTCATGCGCCGCAGCGCGGCGTCGCGGTCCACGTCCCAGACGATCAGCTTGGCGATCATCGGGTCGTAGTACGGGGTGATGCTGTCGCCTTCTTCCACACCAGTGTCCACCCGCACGTTGGCCGACGGGGTCGGCAGGCGCAGGCGGCGCAGGGTGCCGGTGGAGGGCAGGAAGCCGCGGTCGGCATCTTCGGCATACAGGCGTGCTTCGAGAGCGTGGCCGTGGATGGCCAGTTCGTCCTGGCGCTTGGGCAGCGGCTGGCCAGCGGCCACGCGCAGCTGCCACTCCACCAGGTCGGTGCCGGTGATGAACTCGGTGACCGGGTGTTCGACCTGCAGCCGGGTGTTCATTTCCATGAAGTAGAAATCGCCGTCCGGGCCGGCGATGAACTCCACCGTGCCGGCACCGACGTAGCCCACAGCGCGCGCGGCATCGACGGCGGCCTTGCCCATCGCGGCGCGGCGGTCGGCGCTCATGCCCGGGGCCGGTGCTTCTTCCAGCACCTTCTGGTGGCGGCGCTGCACCGAGCAGTCGCGCTCGAACAGATACACCGCCTCACCCTGGCCACCGCCGAATACCTGGATTTCGATATGGCGCGGGCGCTCGACATACTTCTCGACCAGCACGTGGTCGTTGCCGAACGCCGAGGCCGCCTCGCGCTGGCAGCTGGCCAGCGCATCGACGAAGTCCTCGCTGCGCTCGACCTTGCGCATGCCCTTGCCGCCGCCGCCGGCGCTGGCCTTGATCAGCACCGGATAGCCGATGCCGTCGGCCTGGGTGCGCAGGAATTCCGGCGCCTGCTGGTCGCCGTGGTAGCCCGGCGTCAGCGGCACGCCGGCCTTGGCCATCAGTGCCTTGGCAGCACTCTTGTCACCCATCGCGCGGATCGCACTGGCGGGCGGGCCGATGAAGGCGATGCCGGCCGCCACGCAGGCGTCGGCGAAGTCGGCGTTCTCGGACAAGAAGCCATAACCCGGATGGATGGCCTGCGCGCCGGTGCGGCGTGCGGCCTCGAGGATGGCATCACTGCGCAGGTAGCTCTCGCGCGCGGCCGCCGGGCCGATGTGGATGGCTTCGTCTGCCAGCCGCACGTGGCGCGCATTGCGGTCGGCATCGGAATACACCGCCACGGTGGCGATGCCGAGGCGGCGGCAGGTGGCGATGACGCGGCAGGCGATCTCGCCGCGGTTGGCGATCAGGACTTTGCTGAACATGGCAACAGACTCGGTCATGGCACAGGTCACATGCGGAACACGCCGAAGCGCGTCTGCTGCGGGGGAGCGTTGAGGCTGGCCGACAAGGCCAGGGCCAGTACCCGGCGGGTATCGACCGGATCGATCACGCCGTCGTCCCACAGGCGCGCACTGGCGTAGTACGGGTGGCCCTGCTGCTCGAACTGGTCGCGGATCGGTGCCTTGAACGCATCCTCTTCCTCGCCCGGCCACTGCCCGCCCTTGGCTTCGATGCCATCACGCTTGACCGTGGCCAGCACGCTGGCGGCCTGTTCGCCGCCCATCACGCCGATGCGTGCGTTCGGCCACATCCACAGGAAGTTGGGCGAGTACGCGCGGCCGCACATGCCGTAGTTGCCGGCACCGAACGAACCACCGATCACCACGGTGAACTTGGGTACCTTGGCGCAGGCCACCGCCATCACCAGCTTGGCCCCGTCCTTGGCGATGCCACCCTGTTCGTACTTGCGGCCGACCATGAAGCCGGTGATGTTCTGCAGGAACACCAGCGGAATGTTGCGCTGGGTGCACAGCTCGATGAAGTGCGCGCCCTTCAGCGCGGACTCGGAGAACAGGATGCCGTTGTTGGCGATGATGCCGATCGGATAGCCGTGCAGATGGGCGAAGCCGGTGACCAGCGTGGCGCCATAGCGCGGCTTGAACTCGTCAAAGCGCGAGCCGTCGACCAGTCGCGCGATCACTTCGCGCACGTCGTAGGGCTTGCGCGTATCGGCCGGGATCACCCCGTACAGTTCGTGCGCCGGCAGCAGCGGTTCTTCCACCGGCTGCAGTGCCATCGCGGCTTCGGGCTTGCGCCAGTTGAGCTGGGCGATGATCGCGCGCACCCGTGCCAACGCCTGCAGGTCGTTGTCGGCCATGTGGTCGGCCACACCGGAAATGCGCGTGTGCACGTCGGCACCGCCCAGTTCTTCGGCCGTCACCACTTCACCGGTGGCCGCCTTCACCAGCGGCGGGCCGCCGAGGAAGATGGTGCCCTGCTCGCGCACGATCACCGTCTCGTCGCTCATCGCCGGCACGTAGGCACCACCGGCGGTGCAGCTGCCCATCACGCAGGCGATCTGCGGGATGCCCTGCGCGGAGAGATTGGCCTGGTTGTAGAAGATGCGGCCGAAATGGTCGCGGTCCGGGAACACCTCGTCCTGCAGCGGCAGGAAGGCGCCACCGGAATCGACCAGGTAGATGCACGGCAGGTGGTTCTGCTCGGCGATCTCCTGCGCGCGCAGGTGTTTCTTCACTGTCACCGGGTAATAGGTGCCGCCCTTGACCGTGGCATCGTTGGCCACGATCACGCACTCCACGCCGCTCACCCGGCCAATGCCTGCGACCACGCCGGCGGCGGGCACGGCATCGTCATACATGCCGTGCGCGGCCAGCGGTGCGATCTCCAGGAACGCGCTGCCCGGGTCGAGCAGCGCATCGATGCGGTCACGCACCAGCAGCTTGCCGCGTGCGGTGTGCTTGGCCCGCGCCGCCTCGCTGCCACCCAGGGCGGTGCGGGCGAGGGTGGCGTGCAGGTCGTCGACTACGGCCTGCATCGCCGCGCGGTTGCTTTCAAACGTTTCGCTGCCCGGTTGCAGCTGGCTGCCTAGGATGCTCATGGGGTGCCTTACAGGGTGCGCTGGAACAGTTCGCGGCCGATCAGCATGCGGCGGATCTCCGAGGTGCCGGCGCCGATTTCATACAGCTTGGCGTCGCGCCACAAGCGGCCGGTCGGATATTCATTGATGTAGCCGTTGCCGCCAAGGATCTGGATCGCCTGGCCGGTCAGCCACGTTGCCTTCTCGGCGGCGTACAGGATCGCGCCGGCCGCATCCTGGCGGGTGGTACGGCCCTGGTCGCAGGCGCGCGCCACGGCATACACATAGGCGCGGCAGGCACCAAGGCCCACGTACATGTCGGCGATCTTGGCCTGGATCAGCTGGAAGCTGCCGATCGGCTCACCGAACTGGTGGCGTTCGTGCACGTACGGCATGACCACGTCCATGGCTGCAGCCATCAGGCCCAGCGGGCCGCCGGACAGCACCACGCGCTCGTAGTCCAGGCCGGACATCAGCACGCGCACCCCGCCGCCGACCGCCCCCAGCACGTTTTCTTCGGGAATCTCGCAATCCTGGAACACCAGTTCGCAGGTGGGCGAGGAGCGCATGCCCAGCTTGTCCAGCTTCTGCGCGGTGGAGAAGCCCTTCATGCCCTTCTCGACCAGGAAGGCGGTGATGCCCTTGGCACCGGCGTCCATGTCGGTCTTGGCGTAGACCACCAGCACGTCGGCGTCAGGGCCATTGGTGATCCACATCTTGTTGCCGTTGAGCACGTAGCGGTCGCCGCGCTTGTCCGCGCGCAGCTTCATCGACACCACGTCCGAACCCGCGCCCGGTTCGCTCATCGCCAGCGCACCGATCTTGGCGCCGCTGCACAGGTCCGGCAGGAAGCGCTGCTTCTGCGCCTCGGTGCCGTTCTTGCGCAGCTGGTTCACGCACAGGTTCGAATGCGCGCCGTAGGACAGGCCGATGCCACCGGAAGCACGCGAGACTTCTTCCATCGCCACCACGTGGGCCAGGTAGCCCATGCCGGTGCCGCCGTATTCTTCTTCCACGGTCAAGCCCAGCAGGCCCTGCTCGCCCAGCTTGGGCCATAGTGCCAACGGGAACTGGTTGGTCGCATCGGTCTCGGCCGCGAGCGGCGCGATCTCGGCAGCGGCAAAATGGGCCACGCTCTGGCGCAGCAGGTCGATATCTTCGCCGAGGTCGAAGTTCAGGGATGGCACGTGCATTGCGATGGCTCCACGAGGGAAGGTGGGGAATGGACGCACCCGGAAGGGGAAGCGGGCGGCCGTTCACAGCAGCGGCCCGCGCGGGCGATTGGACCCCAGCGTAGCGGGGTTCGGGTAAGAAGTGAATACAAATTCAAAAATTGAAACCAGACTCAGAACATGGCCTACAAACGCTCAGCATTGATGGAAGAACGCCTGGCCGGGGCCCGTGAACGGATCCTGCTGGCCACCCGCGAACTGGTCGCCACCGGCGGCTGGCGCAACGCGCCGGTAACCGCCGTGGCCACCCAGGCCGGGGTCTCCACCGGCCTGATCTACCGCCACTTCCCGTCCAAGGCCGAGCTGTTCGTGGAAGTGCTCAACGCTGCCGTGGCCCATGAGGTGGCGATCATGGAGCGCATCGCCAGTGCGCCGCAGCCGGCCAGCGTGCGCCTGCGCCAGGCCATCACCGCCTTCGTCCGCCGTGCCCTGGCCGGCCCGGGCCTGGCCCATGCCTTCATCGTCGAGCCGGTGGATCCGGATGTGGAAGCCGAGCGCATGCGCGGCCGTCGTGCCTTCGGTGACGTGTTCCTGCGCCTGGTGGAAGAGGGCGTGGTGGCCGGTGAACTGCCGGCGCAGGACGCGCATGCTGCCGCCGCCTGCCTGGTGGGTGCCTTCACCGAAGCGATGGTCGGCCCGACCGCGCCCAGCCGCGAAGCGCACCGCGACGAGGACGCACTGGTCGAGGCCATCTGCAGTTTCTGCCTGCGGGCTGTTGGCGCAGGGTGATGCCGCTGTTGCGCGTTCGTCGGGGTGCCGCCGCATGCTGCGCCGCACCAGCCCTGACGCCTGTTGTCGTGCGCGGCGTGCGTTCTATACTCGGCCCATCACGCAGTCGCTCAGCCGTGGTCCAACGACTATCAGCCAGGGGTAACGAAGAGTGCGGAATTACGATCTGGAGTTCCTGAAACGCTTCTCCATGGTGATCGCGCTGTTGATGGCCATCACCCTCGGTCTGATCCTCCTGGCCGCCTTCATCCACACCCGGATTCCGCCCGAGGTGTCGCCCACCGCCGCCAAACGCACCGAACAGCGCATTTCGCCTACCGGTGCGGTGTACGCCGGCAGCACCGGCGCGGCCGCGCAGGCTGCAGCGCATGCCGCCGCGCTGGCCAAGGCCGCCTCGCAGGTGGCCTACGGCGGTACCAAGGACGGCAAGGTGATCTTCGACAACCTGTGCACCGCCTGCCATACCACTGGCGTGGGCATGGCGCCGACGCTGGACCACTCGCACTGGGACAAGCGCCTGGCGCAGGGCAAGGACACCCTCTACAAGCACGCCATCGAGGGCTACACCGGCCCCGACGGCGGCATCATGCCGCCCAAGGGCGGCAACCCGGCGCTCACCGAGGAGCAGATCCACGCCACCGTGGACTGGATGCTGGGCAATCTGAAATAGCGGACGCCGCCGCGGCCGCTGGTGGTGCCGGCCGCTGGCCGGCAGCCACGCATCGCGTGAAGGTCATGAGGCCCAGCCACAGGTTGCGCCGACCTCGGCGCCTGCGCCACGCAGCCCAGCCACCGTCACCCTGGCCGCCGCGCCGGCCGACTGGCGTGCACTGGATGGACAGCACGTGCGCATCGCCGCGCCGCTCACCCTGGCCGGCACCGATGGCCTGGAACGCTTCGGCCAGCTCACCGTCGCCTTCGATGGCCGCCTGTGGCAGCCGACCGAAGTGGCCGCGCCCGGCAGTGCCGGGATCGAACAGGTGATGGCCGACAACCAGCGCCGCCGCCTGCTGCTGGACGATGGCAGCAATGTGCGTGATCCGGCCAGCGTCGCCTACCTGCCGGGCAACCCGGTGCTGCGTACCGGCATGCAGCTGCGCAACGTGGAAGGCACCGTGCGCGTGGACGCGCAGGGCCGGCCCAGCCTGCAGGTGGATGGTGTACTGAAGCTGCCTGACCTGCAGCGCCCGGCCGTGCCGACCGTGCCCGGCAGCCTGCATATCGCCGCGTTCAACCTGGAGAATTTCTTCAATGGTGACGGCAAGGGCGGTGGGTTCCCGACCCTGCGCGGCGCGCGCACGCTGGACGAGCACAAGGCGCAGGTCGGCAAGCTGGTCGCCACCGTCAACGCGCTGGGCGCCGACATCGCCGCGCTGATGGAACTGGAGAACGACGGTTATGGCCCGCAGTCGGCCATCGCCGAACTGGTGGATGCGCTCAATGCCAGCCTCGCCGCAGACAAACAGTGGGCGTTCGTCGATGCCGGCCAAGGCCCCGGCAGCAATCCGATCCGCGTCGGCATCATCTACCGCAAGAGCGAATTCAAGCCGCTCGGCACGCCGCTGACCAAGCTCGACGGTCCCTTCGTCGAACACAGCCGTGCGCCGCTGGCACAGGCCTTCCAGGGCAAGGGCGCACCGTTCATGGTGGTCGCCAACCACTTCAAGTCCAAGGGCTGCCGTGATGCCAGTGGCGCCGACGCCGACCGCAATGACGGGCAGGGCTGCTGGAACGCCACCCGCGTGGAATCGGCCAGGCAGCTCCACACCTGGGTGCAGGCCGAAGCCGCGCGCCTGAAGGTGAAGGACGTGGTGCTGATGGGCGACTTCAACGCCTACGCGATGGAAGATCCGATCCGCACCCTGCACGACCTGGGCTGGCAGGATGCCTTCAAGGTGGCCAAGGTCGAACAGCCCTACAGCTACGTCTACAACGGCTACACCGGCCGCCTCGATCACGCGCTGCTCAGCCCGACCATGGTCAAGCGACTCGCCGGCGCCGCCGAGTGGCACAGCAATGCCGACGAGCAGGACGCCAGCGGCTACCAGGGCCGCAACGTGCAGGGCCCGTGGCGCAGCTCCGACCACGACCCGCTGCTGCTGGGCTTCGACAAGTAAGCCCTCGCCGGGGTCGGATCCCATTCCCACGGAATGGGCTCTGACCCCGGGCATCACTTACCCCCAGGCGATCAACCCGATCGCCAGCACCGCCAGCGCCAGGCCGGCCCGGTTCCAGCGCGTGGTCGGCTCGCCGAAGGCGAACACACCCACCAGCGCACCCAGCACCACTACGCCGATGTTCATGCCGGCGAACACGGTGGCCGGGCTGTCCGGCATCGACTGGTGCGCATGCACGTAGAACAGGATGTTGCCGCCATTGAGCAGGCCCAGCAGTGCACCCGCACCCAGGTTGCGCCAGGCCAGGCGGCTGCGCCCACTGAAATGCCGCCACAACTGCAGCGCCAGCATCAGTACGAAGGCCACGCTGAAACTGGCCAGCACCGCGGCCATCGACGGCGTGCCCGACAGCGCCACCTGCTTCAGCAGCACATCCACCACCGCAAAGCCGGCCCACACGGCCAGCAACCAGCCCCAGCCGCCGGCTGAAGCGGCCACCGCGGGACCGCGCGAGCGCAGGCTGATGGCCACCATCGCCAGCAGGCCCAGGCCCAGCCCGACCAGCTTCCACGGCGTTGCGGTCTGCCCGAAGAACAGGAACGCCGCCGCCAGCGACAGCAGCAGCGACAAGCGCTGCGCCACGTCACTGCGGACGATGCCGGCCACCGCCACCGCGCGGCCCAGCACCAGGAAGATCGAGGGCAGCACCACCGCCAGTGCCAGCAGCGAAACCCACGGCGCATGCGGGGCGCGCAAGGCGTCCAGCGGCGGCTGCAACACCACTGCTGTCATCGTCGCGGCGACCAGATAGTTCCAGGTCACCATCTGTGCAACATCCAGCTGGCGACGGCCAGCCAGCTTCAACAACACCGAAACCAGCACACTGCAGATCACGGCCAGGGACAGGTAGAACATGGGGCGGGCACAGGGCTGGGGCGGGGGACGTTATCATGGTGCCATGCACAAGCCCTCGTTCCCTGTCGCCGCTGGCGAAACCGCATGCCTGGTGCTGGATGGCCCGGTTGGTCCGCTGGAAGTGGTCGTCGACCTGCCCAAGGCCGATGTGCCGATGCAGCCGATCGTGGCCGTCATCTGCCATCCGCTGTCCACCGAAGGCGGCACCCTGCACAACAAGGTGGTCACCATGACCGCCACCACCCTGCGCGAGCTGGGCATTGCCACGGTGCGCTTCAACTTCCGCAGCGTCGGCGGCTCTGCCGGTGAATTCGACCATGGCGTGGGCGAGCAGGAGGACCTCAAGGCCGTCACCGCCTGGGTCCGCCAGCAGCGCCCGGACGACCGCCTGTGGCTGGCCGGTTTCAGCTTCGGCGCGTTCGTTTCGCTGAAGGCTGCCGCCGAGCTGCAGCCCGAAGCGCTGATCTCGATCGCGCCGCCGGCGGGCCGTTGGGACTTCGATGGCATCGCGCCGCCGGCCCGCTGGCTGGTGATCCAGGGCGAGCGGGATGAAATCGTCGACCCGCAGGCCGTGTTCCAGTGGCTGGACACCCTCGATGCCCCGCATGAACTGGTGCGCATGCCCGAAACCAGCCACTTCTTCCACCGCAAGCTGATCGACCTGCGCGGCGCGCTCACCCACGGCGTCAAGCATTGGCTGGGCACGGCGGCATGAGCGAGGTGGAACTGACCCCGACGCAGCGTTATGCGGCCGGGGTGGAACGCGGCGATTGGCAGAACGACCCGGCCCAGCATGCGGCCCTGGCCGAGCTGGACCGGATCCATCTGGCCCTAGTGGACAGCGCCGAGGACGGCTGGCTGGACCGCCTGTCCTCGTTCTGGAAGAAGCCCGAGCCGGTCAAGGGCCTGTACTTCTGGGGCGGCGTCGGCCGCGGCAAGACCTTCCTGGTTGACCTGTTCTACGACGGCCTGCCGATCAAGCAGAAGTACCGCACCCACTTCCATCGGTTCATGCGCAACGTCCACGAGCGCCTGCGCGAGCACCAGGGCCAGAGCGACCCGCTGGCGAAGATCGCCCAGGAATGGCGCAGCAACCTGCGCGTGCTGGTGCTGGACGAATTCTTCGTCACCGACATCGGCGATGCCATGTTGCTGGCGCGCCTGCTGGAGCGGATGTTCGCCGAGGGCGTGACCCTGGTCACCACCTCCAACACGGCGGTGGAAAACCTGTACCTCAACGGCCTGCAGCGCGAGAGCTTCATGCCGGCCATCGGCCTGCTGCAGCGCTACTGCGTGGAGCTGTACGCCGAGGGCACCGAGGATTACCGCATGCGCGCGCTGACCCGCTCGCCGGTGTACCGCGCGCCGCTGGCCGCCGACAGTGACACCTGGCTGGCCACGCGCTGGGGCGAACTGAGCGGCGGCCAACCGGCCAAGGCGGGCAACATCGAGATCGAGAGCCGCAAGATCCCGGTGCGCGCGCGTGGCAAGAGCATTGCCTGGTTCGACTTCGCCGCGCTGTGTGAAGGCCCGCGTGGGCCGTCGGATTACATCGAGATCGCGCACGAGTTCAACACCGTGCTGCTGGGCGGCATTCCGGCCTTCGATCGCCTGAACGAGGATGCCGCGCGCCGCTTCGTCAATCTGATCGACGAACTGTACGACCGCCACGTCAACCTGGTCTGCACCGCCAGCACCTCGCCGGTCGAGCTGTACACCGGTACCCGCCTGCAGGGCGCGTTCGAGCGCACGGCCTCGCGCCTGATCGAAATGCAGAGCGCCGAGTACCTGGGTACCCCGCACCGGGCGTGAGGGATAGTGCCGGCCGCTGGCCGGCATCTGCTCGATGTTTCCAATGGGCATGATGTTGCCGGCCAGCGGCCGGCACTACCTGATGCCGCCCCGTCCACCGGCTGCCCACTGTCTGCCCACCACCTATCCACAGACTTGTCCCTCGCCTGCGTGGTCCTGTCATGTGAAGCTGGCATTGTTCTGCTGGTGGGGTGCTGATTACCGCTACCACGACGCTTTTCGGGCTTGACTGCGCAGCCCGTTCCAGCAGGTCCAAAGCGTCCAAACCGGGCGCCGCTGGCACGATCCTTGCGGCGCAAGGGATTGCCGAATTTCACTACATTTGGCGTTGACGGGCCCCACTACCCCCACTATCTTGTGGCTGTCGGTTGTGGGGACCCCAAGCCGCCGGGTCCATGGAATGGATCGCCGGACCCTCCGGTGATACGCCCTCCATGCCCGCAGCGGCACCGGTCAGCACTGCCAGCGGCAGCCACAGGCGCAGGGTCTCAATCCCTGCGACACCGGTCTGCCACCCTGGGCTGTCATGTCCCGGGCCGCGTCACCCGATGCTCCGAGCCACCATCCATCACGCCAAGAGGACACACGCCGTGACCACCGAGACCAGCGCCACCATCGAGAAGGAAAGCGAATTCCTGTTGACGTCGCCGCCGACGTCCAACGCGATGAGTGTGACCAAGCGCAATGGCACGACCGAACTGGTGGATCTGAACAAGATCGTCCGCGCGGTGCAGCGTTCCTCAGAAGGCCTGCACGCCGTCGATCCGATGCGTGTGGCCACCCGCACCATTTCCGGCCTGTACAACGGCGCCACCACGCAGGAGCTGGACGAACTGTCCATCCGCACCGCGGCGCTGCTGATCGGCGAAGAGCCCGAGTACGGCCGCCTGGCCGCGCGCCTGCTGGCCAACTTCATCGCCAAGGAAGTGTCCAACCAGGAAATCCACGCGTTCTCGCAGTCCGTGGGTCGTGGCCACGAAGTGGGCCTGATCAACGACCGCCTGCTGAACTTCGTGCAGACCAACGCACGCAAGCTCAACGATGCCATCGACATCTCGCTGGACCTGAACTTCGATTACTTCGGCCTGCGTACCCTGTACGACCGCTACCTGCTGCGCCACCCGCACACCCGCAAGGTGATCGAGACCCCGCAGCAGTTCTTCCTGCGCATCGCCAGCGCGCTGAGCGAGGACGTGCCGGAAACCCTGGCGCTGTACAAGCGCATGGGCAACCTGGACTACCTGCCGTCCAGCCCGACCCTGTTCAACTCCGGCACCACCCACGAGCAGCTGTCCTCGTGCTTCCTGCTGGACTCGCCGCAGGATTCGCTGGAATCGATCTACTCCAAGTACGGCGACATTGCCCAGCTGTCCAAGTTCTCCGGCGGCATCGGCGTCAGCTACACCCGCGTGCGTTCGCGTGGCTCGCTGATCAAGTCGACCAACGGCCACTCCAACGGCATCGTGCCGTGGCTGAAGACCATGGATTCGTCGGTGGCTGCGGTGAACCAGGGCGGCAAGCGCAAGGGCGCGGCCTGCGTGTACCTGGAAACCTGGCACGCCGACATCGAGGACTTCCTCGAGCTGCGTGACAACACCGGCGACGAATCGCGCCGTGCGCACAACCTGAACCTGGCCAACTGGATCCCGGACCTGTTCATGAAGCGTGTCGAATCGGACCAGGAATGGTCGCTGTTCGATCCGCGCGTGGTGCCTGAATTCACCGATCTGTTCGGCGAAGCCTTCGAGGCCGCCTACCTGCAGGCCGAAGCACAGGGCAAGGCCAACCGCACCATCTCCGCGCGCAAGCTGTACTCGCGGATGATGCGCACCCTGGCCGAGACCGGCAACGGCTGGATGACCTTCAAGGACAAGTGCAACCGCGCCAGCAACCAGACCCTGCGCGCCGGCAACGTGATCCACCTGTCCAACCTGTGCACCGAGATCCTGGAAGTCACCTCGGCTGAAGAAACCGCGGTGTGCAATCTGGGTTCGATCAACCTGGGCAACCACTTCGACGGCAACGGCGAGTTCGATTTCGACAAGCTGGCCGACACCGTGCGCCTGGCCGTGCGCCAGCTGGACCGCGTGATCGACCTGAACTTCTACCCGATCGAATCGGCACGCCGCGGCAACCTGCGCTGGCGTCCGGTCGGCCTGGGCTGCATGGGCCTGCAGGACGTGTTCTTCCGCAAGCGCCTGCCGTTCGATGGCGCCGAAGCCCGCGCGCTGTCGAAGAAGATTGCCGAGACCATCTACTTCCACGCGCTGGAAACCTCGGTCGAACTGGCCCAGGAACGCGGCAAGCACCCGTCCTTCGCCGACACCCGTGCGGCCAGCGGCGAGCTTCAGTTCGATGCGTGGAACGTGGTGCCGGAAGATGCCGCGCGCTGGGATGCCCTGCGTGAGCGCATCAAGGAACACGGCCTGCGCAACTCGCTGATGATCGCGATCGCCCCGACCGCCACCATCGCCTCCATCGCCGGTTGCTACGAGTGCGTGGAACCGCAGGTGTCCAACCTGTTCAAGCGCGAGACGCTGTCCGGTGACTTCCTGCAGGTGAACCGTTACCTGGTGAACGAGCTGAAGAAGCTGGGCCACTGGACCCCGGAAATGCGCGATGCGATCAAGCTGGCCGACGGCTCGATCCAGGCCATCACCCAGATTCCGGAAACGCTGCGCCACGTCTACCGCACTGCATGGGAACTGCCGATGCGTTCGCTGATCGACATGGCCGCCGACCGTGGCGCCTTCATCGACCAGTCCGCCTCGCTCAACCTGTTCATGGAAAGCCCGAGCATCGGCGCGATGTCCTCCATGTACATGTACGCCTGGAAGCAGGGCATCAAGACCACCTACTACCTACGTTCGCGTCCGGCCACCAAGATCGCCAAGACCACCGTCAGCCACACGGCCAGCGTTGCGCCGGAAAAGGTGTTCAGCCCGGAGGAGGCCATCGCCTGCTCGCTGGAGAACCCGGAAGCCTGCGAAGCCTGCCAGTAACACCGCGCGGTGGATTAACGCGCGGTGGGTGCCGACCGTTGGTCGGCACTGCTGCTCGACTACGGAAATAACAAGGTAGCGCCGGGCCATGCCCGGCGTTTTGACCCGAGAAGACAAGGAAACACCCATGGCCGACAAGCCCAAGCAGATGCTGCTCGATCCCGGTTTTGAACTGACCCTGCGCCCGATGCGCTACCCGCAGTTCTATGACATGTACCGGAATGCGATCAAGAACACCTGGACGGTGGAAGAGATCAACTTCCAGATCGACATCAGCGACCTGCACAGCAAGATGTCGCCGGGCGAGCGCCACCTGATCCACCGCCTGGTCGCCTTCTTCGCCACCGGCGATTCGATCGTGTCCAACAACCTGGTGCTGAACCTGTACCAGCACTTGAACGCGCCCGAAGCGCGCATGTACCTGTCGCGCCAGCTGTATGAAGAAGCGCTGCACGTGCAGTTCTACCTGACCCTGCTGGACAACTACCTGCCGGATCCGGACGAGCGCGTCAAAGCCTTCGCCGCGGTGGAGAACATCGACTCGATCAAGAAGAAGGCCGATTTCTGCTTCAAGTGGATCGATTCGATCCAGGACCTGAAGCGCATCGAGACCCGCGAAGAGCGCCGCCAGTTCCTGCTCAACCAGATCTGCTTCGCGGCGTGCATCGAAGGCCTGTTCTTCTTCGCCGCCTTCGCCTACGTGTACTACTTCCGTTCGCGCGGCCTGCTCAACGGCCTGGCTTCGGGCACCAACTGGGTGTTCCGCGACGAAAGCGCGCACATGGAGTTCGCCTTCGAGTGCGTGGACGTGATCCGCGAGGAAGAGCCGGACCTGTTTGACGACAAGATGAAGCAGGATGTCTACGACATGCTGGCCGAGGCCATCGAGTGTGAAGTGCAGTTCGCCGAGGACGTGCTGTCCGGTGGCGTGGCAGGCATCTCCACCCGTGACATGCGCCAGTACCTGCAGCACTGCGCCGACAACCATTTCCATCGCCTGGGCATGGAGCGCAAGTACAACGTGCGCAACCCGCTGAGCTTCATGGAGCTGCAGGACGTGCAGGAACTGACCAACTTCTTCGAACGCCGCGCCTCGGCCTACCAGGTGGGCGTGAAGGGCGAAGTCGCCTTCGACATGAACTTCTGATCGATCCGATCAGGTCTGTCGCGAAAACCCCGGCAAACGCCGGGGTTTTTCGTTTTTACGGTAGCGCCGGGCCAAGCCCGGCGAGCGCGCAGCGCGGAAGTTTTTTTCATGGACGCATGCCCATGCCCATGCCCGAGCCGTTGCCACCGGGCGCGTGGACTATGGATTCACATGCCACTATCGCCAGCTTTGAAGACTGTGGATCGATTTACCGAGCCGACTTGCCACATCGGCGACTGAGTGCCCACGGCCAATGACCTGCTTGACTCCGACGTCGTGCTAGATTCGCCAAAGTGGGACTCCCGCGAGAGGTACTTTCATGGATGCATGGGTCGAGAAATGCGCTTCTTCATCAAAAGGTGGACTTCGGCGCCGCCCCTGGGTAGCAGGGTATCGCTGCCTCACAATCACTATTGCAGCGTTGGTACTGTCAGCGTGCTCGAGCGGCGCGCCAGCCCTGTCGCATCATTTGAATCAAAGACAGTCCGTCAAATCAGGGAGTGAAACTGGTATGGAGCGATTCAAGAGCGACATCGAGCGTTTGACCAGCGTGCGTTTTGATGATGTCGATGCATTGAATGAACAGCTTCACACGCACCTGGGAGAGCCGACTCGACAGGGCTTGAGGGACGAGCGGATCGCAGAACGCGGAATGTTGGGTGACCTTGAGGTCCGGAACATCACGCTGAGAAGTCCTGCCGACGATCCTGCGCATGCGAACCTGATCTTTGAGGTCGTGCCACCGAGCATTGTGCTCAAGGAAATCATCTGGGAGGACTCCACCCTGTATCCACCTCACCCCGATGCGCCTGATTCCCGCCCTTACTGGTCCGTGCAGGTGAACAGTGCCACGGTCGTGCTCGGGCTCGCCTCTGACAACGTGACGCTGACCTACGTATCGATCAGGCAGCGCTGACCCCCTGTCATTGCGGAGGAGCCGCACCATGGAGCGTACTGAAGAAGTTGGACTGCCACAGCAGCAGGAGGGGGGGCGCCCAGGAGCCGCACGTCGTCCTACATCGCCATTGGCCGACCCCTCGTTTACGCCGATTCTGGCGAAATCCACAACACTTCAAGCGGGTCTCGCCCAAGCAGGACGCGACGGTCTGGATGTTGTCTGGGGGCAAGCCGGTGGCGGCACCTATCTTGTTCCCGGTGTGAAGATCGTTATTGACGAGAACGCGATCGGGCAAGGCCCCAGAATTGCACGTTCTCTTTCTCACGAAGTTGGGCACCATCTCTTCACCGAAGGCCCAGATCGGACTTCCAAGCAATCTTATGTAAACAGCATGTTGCGAGGAGAAGCAGCCGCGACTCTCAGCAATGTCCAGGTCCAGCGCGAAATTGTCGCGGCTGGTGGACCGGATATTGGCGTGTCAGGCACGGGTAATCGACCACAGCAGTATGGGGCTATTGCAGTTGAACTCCAGGCCGGGCGGATCAATCGTAGCCAAGCGCTTGGACAGATCGCTGAGGTATTCAAGACGGAGGTTCCGTCAGTTGGCCGTCATGCGAATTACGAGCTTTACTACGGCGCCTACTATGATCAACACATAGCACCCCCGCAGCGGCGGCAGCGCAGGCCGGAGCCAGAACTTGACGCCGAAAGCACTGCGGTTGCGGAGAGAGTTGGCACTTCCATCGACGACTCGCCGTCGCTGCATCGAGTTTCTTCTTCAACAGCTGAACTCGGTGATGCAGACCGTTCTCTCTATATGCAGATTAGGGCTGGTGTGGAACGCCTGGACGCCGAGCATGGGAAGCCGTGGGACGAGTCGAGCCAGCGGATGACCGCAAGCCTGTTGGTACTGGCGAAGGAGCAGGGGCTTTCGCGGGTTGATCATGTTGTGCTCAACAACCCGACAGAAAGCCTGGCTCGTGGGGAGAGGGTCTTTATAGTGGAGGGGGCAATGGATGATCCTGCCCATCGCCGAGGACACATGAATACGATGGATGCGCTTCGTGCGCCTGAAGCGGAGTCGCTGCGGCGTGCTGATGCGTTGAGTCAATCGCAAGCAGCGAGCCTTGAACAACAGCCGGCACAGCATGTTCATATGCAGGACGGTCCATCGTTCTTGAGATAGGAGTATCGCTGCGGCATCGGAGGCGTCCATGTCCCGGCGCACAGTGCAGACTTCATGGAGAAGCCTGTCATGTCCCCACGAGGCGTGAAGGTGGGGTAGGCGATGCCCGCTGTTCCCTTCCGCTAAGGCTGCAGGGGCGTCAGGTGAAAAAGGCGACGCTGTGCAGGGTCATCACCGCCGCCCATCCACCGCCATGCGCACGGCCAACCCGGCCAGCACCGTGCCCATGAACCACCGTTGCACCGCCTGCCAGGTGGGACGCGCAGCCAGGAAGCCGGCGATGCTGCCGGCCATCATCGCGATGATGCCGTTCACGCTCACGCTGACCAGCAGCTGGGTGGAACCCAGCACCAGCGACTGCATCAGCACGCCGCCTTCGCTGTCCGGGTGCAGGAACTGCGGCAGCAGGGACAGGTACATCACCGCGACCTTGGGGTTCAGCACGTTGGTCAGGAAACCCATCGCGAACAGCTTGCGTGGGCCGTCCACCGGCAGGTCACGCACCGCGAACGGCGAGCGGCCGCCGGGCTTCAGCGCCTGCCACGCCAGGTACAGCAGGTACAGCGCGCCGCCGATGCGCAGCGCATCGTAGGCGAACGGCACGGTCATCAGCAGCGCGGTGATGCCCAGCGCCGCGCACAGCATGTAGAACACGAAGCCCAGCGCCACCCCGCCCAGCGAAATCAGCCCGGCCACGCGGCCCTGGCAGATCGAGCGCGAGATCACGTAGATCATGTTCGGCCCGGGTGTCAGCACCATGGCCAGCGAGACAAGGGCGAAGGCCAGCAGGTCGGACGTGGCGGGCATGGTGGGTTCACGCAGTGGGGGTGCCGAAGTGTAGCGCCGCCTGCACATCACCTGCCTTAAAATCCGTCTCACCCCACACCCGAACCGCCCCCATGACCCCCATCCCCGAGACCGTGCCGCCGACCGAAGTGCGCATGGCCGAAATCGTCTTTCCCAACCACACCAACCACATGGGCACCCTGTTCGGTGGCCAGGCACTGGCATGGATGGACAAGGCCGCCTTCCTCGCCGCCGCCCGCTACTCGCGCCGCACCGTGGTGACCGCGCGCAGCGACCAGGTCGATTTCAAGCTGCCGATCCGCATCGGCCAGATGGTGGAGACGATCGGCCGCATCGTCGAGGTTGGCCGCAGCTCGATGAAGGTCGAGGTGGAGCTGATCGCCGAGGACCTGCACAGCGGCGAGCGCAAGCTGTGCACCCGTGGCCACTTCGTGATGATCGCCCTGGGCGACGATGGCCACCCGGTGACCGTGCCGCAGCTGCCCGGCGCGCCGGCGGCCTGAGCCGATGCTTGCGGGGGCGCCGGTGCGCCCCCATCTGGCTGCCATGACCCCGCCGCTCACCGACTTCATCGACCGCGCCCAGCGCCTGTTCGTGCTGACCGGGGCCGGCTGCAGCACCGCCTCGGGCATCCCCGATTACCGCGATGCCGATGGCCAGTGGAAGCGCACGCCGCCGGTGACCTACCAGGCCTTCATGGGTGAGGCCGCCACCCGCCAGCGCTACTGGGCGCGCAGCCTGCTGGGGTGGCCGCGCTTCGGCCAGGCCCGGCCCAACGGCACCCACCAGGCGCTGGCCGCACTGGAGGACAGCGGCAAGCTGCAGGTGCTGCTGACCCAGAACGTGGATGGCCTGCACCAGCGCGCGGGCAGCCAGAACGTGATCGACCTGCATGGCCGCCTGGACCTGGTGCGTTGCATGGGCTGCGAACGCCGCAGCGAGCGTGAGGCGTTCCAGCAGCGGCTGCTGCAGGCCAACCCCGGCTGGGAATTGCTGCAGGCCGGTATCGCGCCCGACGGTGACGCCGATCTGGAAACCGACTTCTCCGCGTTTGCGGTGCCCGACTGCCCGCACTGCGGTGGCCTGCTGAAGCCGGACGTAGTGTTCTTCGGCGAAAACGTGCCGCGTGAGCGCGTGGCTACGGTGCATGAGCACCTGCAGCAGGCGGATGCAGTGCTGGTGGTGGGTTCCTCGCTGATGGTCTATTCCGGCTTCCGCTTCGTGCAGGCGGCGGCCAAGGCGGGTCTGCCGGTGGCCGCGCTGAACCGTGGCCGCACCCGTGCCGACGACCTGCTGCAGTTCAAGGACGAGCGCGACTGCGCCGAGGCGCTGGCCGGGTTCGTCATCGGGTAGCGCCGGGCCATGCCCGGCGGAAACGGGCTGCCGCGCTGTGCGCTCGCCGGGCGTGGCCCGGCGCTACCCACAACGCGCCCCCACGAAACAGCGATCCACCCACACGGTTGATCTATCGGCCGCACAGCGGTGCAATACGCACCCCCTTTGGTACACCCCCCACTGCCGTGAGCCAGCTGTTTTCGCCGATCTCCTTCGGCCCCCTGACCCTGTCCAACCGCATCGTCGTCGCGCCGATGTGCCAGTACTCCGCCGAAGACGGCCGCGCCAGCGACTGGCACGCCATGCATCTGGGCAACCTGGCGCAGTCCGGCGCGGGCCTGCTGATCCTGGAGGCCACCGCGGTCGAAGCGCGCGGCCGCATCAGCTGGGCCGATCTGGGCCTGTGGGATGACGGCACCGAAGCGGCCCTGGCGCAGGTGCTGGCCAGCGTGCGCCGCTGGTCGCCGATGCCGCTGGGCGTGCAGCTGGGCCATGCGGGCCGCAAGGCGTCGGTGAATCGTCCCTGGGACGGCGGTGGCCAGCTGCCGGCCGATGATGCCCGCGGCTGGGCGACCGTGGCCCCCTCGCCGCTGCCGTTCCATGCCGCCGATCCGGCACCGCAGGAACTGGACGAGGCCGGTATCGCCGAAGTCGTTGCCGCTTTCGCCGCCAGCGCGGTGCGCGCCGAGCGCCTGGGCTTCGAGCTGATCGAGATCCACGCCGCGCACGGTTATCTGCTGCATCAGTTCCTGTCGCCGCTGAGCAACCGCCGCACCGATGGCTACGGCGGCTCGCTGCCGAACCGCCTGCGGATGCTGGTGGAAGTGTTCGACGCGGTGCGTGCCGCAGTGTCGGACAAGGTCGCCGTAGGCGTGCGCATCTCCGCCAGCGACTGGGTCGAGGGGGGTTGGGACATCGTGCAGAGCGAGGCGCTGGCACAGGTGCTGGACGCGCGCGGCTGCAATTTCCTGCATGTGTCCAGCGGCGGCCTGCACGAGCGCCAGAAGATCAGTGTTGGCCCGGGCTACCAGGTGCCGTTCGCGGCGGCGATCAAGGCCAAGAAGGTGCGCATGCCGGTGATCGCGGTGGGCATGATCACCGAGCCGGAGCAGGCCGAATCGATCCTGCGCCACAACCAGGCCGATGCCATCGCACTGGCCCGCGGCATCCTGTACGACCCGCGCTGGCCGTGGCACGCCGCCGCTGCACTGGGCGACAGCGTGGTGCCGGCACCGCAGTACCTGCGCTGCGAACCGCGCGACGCACGCGGCGTGTTCAGCCCGCGCTGAGCACTACACCTGCCAGGCCGGCGGCAGGCCGGCCTGCAGGTGCTCGAACAGCGCGCGGATCTTGGCGGTGAAATCGCGGCGGTCGCTCACGCAGAAGTAGACGTCCATCGGTTCCGGCTGCCAGTCGGTGCCGCAACCGAACACGCACTGCAGGCGACCATCGCGCAGGTAGGGCTCGGCCACGAACGCCGCCAGCCGGGTGATGCCGGCACCGGCGGCGGCCAGCTCGGCCAGCGCGTCGATGTCATCGCAGACCATGCTCGGCGGCAGCGCTGCATCCACCCGCTCGCCGTTCTTCAGCAGGCCCCAGCGCAGTGGCCGGCCATCGGTGGGAAAGCGATGCAGCAGGCCGCGATGGGCGGCCAGCTGCGCCGGTTGCAGCGGCGTGCCGTGCGCCTGCAGGTACGCCGGCGAGGCGCAGAAAACGAACGGGATGCGCGCCAGTGGACGTGCCACCAGCCCGTCCTCCAGCTGCGCGCCGATGCGGATGCTGGCATCCACCGCCTCGGCACCGTGCTGCACGGCGCGATCGGTCAGGCGCAGCTCCAGCTGCAGCTGCGGGTAGCGCTGCTGCAGCGAGGGCAGCAGCGGTGCCAGCACGTGCCGGCCGAACGCGCTGCTGCTGGCGATGCGCAGGGGCCCGGCCGGCTCCACGTCGCCGGCGGTCACCATCGCCTGCGCGCGCGCCAGGTCGGCTTCGATATGCCGCACCTGCGCCAGATACACCGTGCCGGCCTCGCTCAGCGCCAGCTGGCGCGTACTGCGGTTCAGCAGCCGCACGCCCAGGTGGGCCTCCAGCCGGTTGATGTTCTGGCCCACGGCGGTGGCGCTGATGCCAAGGGTGCGCGCCGCAGCGGCAATGCTGCCGGTCTCTGCGGTGCGGGTGAAGCTGCGGATGAGCTGCAACAGGTTCATGACCGACCAGCTTGCCATGCGGAAGGCCAAGTATCGCTTGGGTCTGTCCCAAGCAGTCGGTTGCATCGGTGACCATCGTCCACCGCGCAGCGGCGCTGGCCTACACTCCGGCGATGCGCCCCGATTCCATCCTCACTCTCTCCTGTCCCGACCGTACCGGCATCGTCTACCGCGTGTCGGGCCTGTTGTTCGACCACGGCTGCAACATCCTCGACGCCCAGCAGTTCGGCGACGAGGAGAGCGGTCGCTTCTTCCTGCGCGTGCACTTCGACCGCGATGCGGGCTTGCCGCTGGACACCGTGCACACGGCGATGGCCGCGCTGGCAGCGGACTTCGGCATGGACTGGCAGCTGCATGATGGCCGCCGCCGGCCGCGCCTGCTGGTACTGGTCAGCAAGCAGGGCCATTGCCTGAACGACCTGCTGTTCCGTGCCCACAGCGGCCAGTTGAAAGTGGACATCGCTGCGGTGGCCTCCAACCATGCCGACTTCGCAGCCCTGGCAGCGTCCTACCAGGTGCCGTTCCACCATCTGCCGGTGAACGCGGACACGCGCGCGGCACAGGAACAGCAGATCATCGATCTGGTCGAGCGCGAGCGCATCGACCTGGTGGTGCTGGCGCGCTACATGCAGATTCTCTCGCCCACGCTGTGCCGTGCGCTGGCGGGCAGGGCGATCAACATCCACCACAGCTTCCTGCCCAGCTTCAAGGGCGCGCAGCCGTACCACCAGGCGCATGCGCGCGGGGTCAAGATCATCGGCGCCACCGCACACTACGTCACCGAAGACCTGGACGAGGGCCCGATCATCGAACAGGACGTGGCCCGCGTGGATCACGCAATGACCCCGCGCGAGCTGGTACGGCTGGGCAGCGATACTGAATCGCAGGTGTTGGCGCGGGCGGTACGCCGGCATGTGGAGCACCGCATCCTGCTCAACGGGCACCGCACGGTGGTGTTCCGATAGTTCCGACAGGAATACCAGCGCACGCGCGCCCGGGTAGTGCCGGCCGTTGGCCGGCAGCCACGGAACCTGTGCAGATGCCGGCCAGCGGCCGGCACTACCATCGGTCCCTGCAGGGGCGAAATTACAGAATCGCGATCCTCGCCTTCGCCAGGGCATCGCGCACCATGACGTCATTGGCCTCGGTCACCGGGCGGGTCAGCTCCCACAGGAATTTCACCCGGAACCCCGACTTCACCGCGTCCTGCGCGCTCCACAGCACGCAGTAGTCGCGTGCCAACCCGCACACGTGCACCTCGCGGATGCCGCGTTCGTGCAGCCAGCCGGCCAGTCCGGTAGCCGGACGCGTGCCATCGGGGCCGTGGTTCTCGCGGAAGGCGCTGTACGAATCCACCTGCTGGCGGGTGCCCTTGCGCAGGATCAGGTCGGCCACGGTCCAGTCCACGCCGGGGTGCAGGGCGGCGCCGGTGCTGCCCTGCACGCAGTGGTCCGGCCACAGGGTCTGCGGCTGCGCGTGCAGCAGGATCGCTTCAAAGGGCAGATGCCCCGGATGCTGGCTGGCAAACGAGGCATGGTCGCCTGGGTGCCAGTCCTGGGTGGCCACCACGGTGCGGTAGCGGCGCTCGGCCAGCAGCGCGTTGATCGGTGCCACCAGCGCATCGCCCTGTTCGCAGGCGAGGGCGCCACCGGGCATGAAGTCCGGCTGCAGGTCGATCACCAGCAGGGCGACATCAGCGGGCAGGGTGGTCATGGCAGGTCCGGTACAACGCAGGAGGGGCGAACAGCGTGGCCGCCCCTCGCGTGCACGTCAATCGCCGCTGGCGGCGTCATTGTCCTGCCCGTAATACAGCAGGCCGATCCTGATGCGTTCGCGGCCGTTCTCGCGACGATGACGGTTGGCGTCGCGCAGCGAGTAGACGCAGCCACAGTATTCCTGCTGGTAGAACTGCTCGCGTTTGCTGATCTCGACCATGCGGCTGGCACCGCCGCCCTTGCGCCAGTTGTAGTCCCAGTACTGCAGGCCCTCGTAGCGCGAGGCGGCGCGCACACCGCAGTCGTTGATCTGCGCCATGTTCTTCCAGCGCGAGATGCCCAACGATGAGCTGATGGTGTCGTAACCATGTTCGTGCGCGTACAGCGCGGTGCGCTCGAAGCGCATGTCGAAGCACATCGTGCAGCGGATGCCACGCTCGGGTTCGTTCTCCATGCCACGCGCACGGCTGAACCAGTTGTCGGTGTCGTAGTCACAGTCGATGAAGGGGATGCCGTGCTGTTCGGCGAAGCGGATGTTCTCCTGCTTGCGCAGCTCGTATTCCTTCACCGGATGGATGTTGGGGTTGTAGAAGAAGATCGCGTAGTCGATCCCGGAGGCAGTGATCGCCTCCATCACTTCGCCCGAGCATGGCGCACAGCACGAGTGCAGCAACAGGCGCTGGCCGTTGTCGGGAAGGGTCAGGGTGGGGCGTTGGAGCTCGGTCATCGTCGGGTGCATCTGGGCGTGGGCAGCAGGTCTGGACGGAAACCGTGAACAGGACGCGCGCGGCCACACCGCCTGCACGCGCAGGACGACGATGGCCCCGGCAACCTCCCCGCGGAGATTCCAGGTCGAGTCAGGGGACGGTCGCGTCCCCCGGCCGGGGCCGGTATTCGGGCTGATGGACACGGGCCGGCTGGCCCACCTACTACCTGCCGCTTCCCAGGCGCGAGCCCAGTGCTGTTGGCAGGATTCGTTTCCATTCACCGCTGCGGGGCAGCTCCGGAATGGGCGCGCGAGGCGCCTTCACCGGATTCCCGTTTAAATCCATCCCCTCGCATGAACGCCAGGATGGATACCTTCGGCAGGTGCAAGGTGGACCCGTTGGCAGTCTTGGTCAAGGGACACCATCACGCGCCGAAGCTGTGGCTGCCTTCTCAGGCTGTGAGAGCGTGTCTTGCCATACTGGGCACCGACAGACGGGAGGTGGCTCGTGGCGGCGAAGTACTGCGATCTGGTCATGAAAGGTGGCATCACCAGTGGCATCGTGTATCCCAATGCGGTGCTCGCGCTGGCCCGCGAATACCGTTTCAAGAGCATCGGTGGCACCTCGGCCGGTGCGATCGCCGCTGCCGTGGCGGCCGCTGCGGCATACGGCGACCGGCGCCAGCAGGCCGGCGAAACCCTGCCCGGTGACGCCGGGTACGGTGGCCTGTCGGCGGTGTCGGCACAGTTGTCGCGACGCGGGCTCATCTACAGCCTGTTCCAACCGGCCAGTGGCGCGCGCGCGGCATATCGACTGCTGGTGGTGCTGACCGGCAACGCAGGCTGGCCGCGCAAGTTGCTGTGCCTGGCCATCGCGGTGTTCCAGATCGCGCCGTTGGAAGTGCTGGTGTCGCTGGCACTGTTGCTCGGCCTGGGCTGGTGGGGCGGCGGCTGGAGCGGCGTCGCGGCGACCCTGCTGCCTTCGCTGCTGTGTGCCTATGGCGCAGGCGTGGCCGCCGCTGCGCTAAGGGTGGCACGGGTGGCGCGGCGCAACCTGCTGGGCCTGTGCAGCGGGCTGAGCCGCCGTGCGGACAAGCCCGCGCTGACCGAGTGGCTGCATGAAAGCCTGCAGCAGCTGGCGGGCAAGCCGATGGATGCGCCGCTGACCTTTGCCGACCTGCACGACGCGCCCCGTTACGCAGACGAGCCAGACAGCCCGCATGCCATCACCCTGCAGATGATCACCACCTGCGTGTCGCACAATGAACCGCGCACATTGCCGTTGGGCGGCGCGCAGTTCTGGTTCCTGCGCGAGGAGTTCGAGCAGCTGTTCCCGGCCAGTGTGGTGCAGTGGATGGTCGACCGCGCCGGACCACCGCGCGAGGTTGAAGGCCACAACTACTACCACCTGCCGCAGGGTGCATCGCTGCCGGTACTGGTGGCCACGCGCATGAGCCTCAGCTTCCCGCTGCTGATCAGCGCGGTGCCGCTGCATGAGCCCTCGCGTCGCGAACGTCGCTGCGAGCCGACGTCGACGGCTGCAGGTGAGGCCGGACACAACGTGGCCGACAGCATGGAAGGGCTGACCAGCGCGGGCCAGGCCTGTGGTCCGGTGATCACCGCGTTCCGGGTGTGCTGGTTCTCCGATGGCGGCATCAGCAGCAACTTCCCGATCCACCTGTTCGATGCCGCGCTGCCGCGCTGGCCGACTTTCGCCATCAACCTGGTCTATCCGCAACGTCCCGAGCCGGTGGTGCGCGAGAGCGACAACCGCCAGGCGCTGGAACGCGCGGTGTTCCTGCCTACCGAGAACCGGCATGGATGGCAGCGGCACTACCAGTCCATCGCCACGCCGCTGGCGGCCGGTGAGCTGGGCCGTTTCCTGTTTGCGGTGGTGGCCACCATGCAGAACTGGCGCGACCTGCTGCAGGCGCGTGCGCCGGGGTATCGCGACCGCATCGTGCATGTGAGCCTGCAGGGCGACGAGGGTGGCATGAACCTGGACATGCCACAGGAGGTGCTGACCCGCATCGCCGACAAGGGCAGCCTGGCCGGTGCGCGCTTCTGCTCGTTCTCGTTCGAGAACCATTACTGGATCCGGTGGCGCAACCTGGCCTCGGCCTACCAGCGCTACACGCTGGAGATTTCGCGCACCGACGATCCGGCGCAGCAGGTGCTGGCCTATCGCGCCGCCTATGCGATGGTGGCCACCGGCACGCCGTCGCCGCCGTCGTACAAGCTGGGTTCGGAAGACAAGCGGCTGGCATCGCAGCAGCTGTGGGGGTTGATGGTGGAGCAGGGCCGCAGCTGGGATGACCTTGGTCCCGACCTCACCGACGGCTCGCCACGGCCGTTGCCACAGATGAAGGTGACGCCGATCTATTGATCGCGGTGCGCTGCTGCGCTCGCCGGGCATGGCCCGGCGCTACCGTTGGTTATCGCCACGCCTTGACCACCGCATCGCCGCGCAATGGCGCATACAACGGCAAGGCCAATTCCTGCTTCACCCATCCCGGATTGAGCGCGCGCAATCCCGCCAGGTATTCGCGGGCCAATGCGGTTTCACCCTGCGACATCGCCAGCCGCGCCGCGCGTGCCCACGTCCGGTCCCAGCCATGCGCCAGCGCCAGCGAGGTGGCCAGCGACGCGCGTGCGCCGGCCACGTCGCCCTTTTCCCACTGCTGCTCGGCGCGGATGATCGCTTCATTTGAAAGCCGCACGTCGTACAGCTCGCGCAGGCGCGGCACGGCACGCGGATCGGCATCCACGCGCAGGTCGGTGTCCTGCCAGTCGCCGCCAGGCGTGCGCACCAGCAATGCCGCCGACCATTGCCCGCTGCGTTGTCCACCCGCCGCTTGTCCCGCTTCCAGTGCTGCCAACAGGCGC
Source organism: Stenotrophomonas sp. 2YAF26 (assembly GCF_052114625.1). Lineage (NCBI taxonomy): Bacteria > Pseudomonadati > Pseudomonadota > Gammaproteobacteria > Lysobacterales > Lysobacteraceae > Stenotrophomonas > Stenotrophomonas sp. 2YAF26. The sequence continues at coordinate 187,234 of NZ_JBFRFC010000004.1, forward strand.
GCGGCAAGCGCACCGTGGGTGGCCGCAAATGTGCGTTGCATGGCGGCCAGTACCTCTGGCCCTGCCAATCCATTGCCCTGCACGCTGACGTTGCCTTCGCCCTGGGCGCCGGCCCAATCGGCCTGCTGGGCGGTCGCGCCGGTGTACTGCGCGTTACCACCGCGCGCGCTGACCAGGCCTATCTGGCGCTCGGCGATGCTGGTGCCATCGAAGTCGCCATCCTCGTCCAGCAACTGCTTGAGCACCTGTGCCGGCGTGCGACCCTCGGCCAGCAGCGCCAGCCCCTTCGAGCCGTAGGTCGGGTTGGTTTCGAACTGGCTGGCGACCGCGCCGACCTTCGCCTGCGCCCACGGCACGCCGACACCGCCGACGGCGAGATTGTGCGTGGCGACAGCCACCCCGCAGTCGCCGGCTTCGTTGCAGGCGGCAATGGAAAAGGTCGCCCATGCCGGCGCAGCGACAGCAGCCAGCAGCAAGGCCAGGCAGGGGCGCAGCATGAACATGGTCGTCTCCGGTGAAGGCGTTGAACTGGGATGCAACGGACGCGCGGAAGGTTTAGTAGATCCACGCSATGCGTGGATGAATCCCCATCGRAATCGAATAKTYCGACARTTCGTCGAAGAGCATCCACGCATGGCGTGGATCTACCTCGCCATCCCACGGAATGCATGCTGTTGCTGTTGAGGTTGCCGGCCAGCGGCCGGCACTACCGCTTCGGCGGGTACAGGGCGCAGCCCTGCTGAACCCAACCCCTACCTTCCCGGCAACTGGGTAAACGCGCGCTGCATGCAGTCCTCGCGCGGGCACACCCGGCAGCCCGGGCCGATCGACACCGAGTTGCCCGGGCTCTGCACGTCCAGCCCGAGCGAATACACCAGCCTGTCCGCATGCTGCAGGTCACAGCCCAGTGCCACCGCGAAGGTCTTGCGTGGCTGACCGTGGCCCACCGGTCCGCTGCTGACCTGCCGTGCCAGCCAGAAATGGCGGCGGCCATCGGGCATGCGCGCGGTCTGGGTGAGGATGCGTCCGGGCTGGTTGAACGCCTCATAGACGATCCACAACGGGCAGGAACCACCCACCTGCGAGAAGTGGAAATCGGTGGCCGAGTGGCGCTTGGACACGTTGCCGGCGCGGTCCACGCGGATGAAGAAGAACGGCAGCCCCGGCGCACTGCGGCGTGCCAGCGTACTCAACCGATGGCAGACCGCCTCGAATCCCACACCGAACTGATGCGCCAGCAGTTCGATGTCATAGCCGCTGGCCTCGGCCGCGCGCAGAAAGCGCATGTACGGCATCACCAGCGCACCGGCGAAATAGTTGGACAGGCCGATACGCGCCTGTGCGATGCGGGCCTCGTCGGTGAAGCCGGTGCGCGCGATCACCGCATCGATCTGCGGCAGGTAGCCACGCAGCGCCAGCTCGACCGCCATCTGGAACGCCTGCTGGCCCGGCTCCAGGTAGTCGGGCAGCCACAGCGTACGGCTGCCGGCATCGTACTGGCGCTTCTCGCGCCCGGCCTGCAGCGCGGCCACTTCCACCAGCACCCCGTGGCGGTCGGCCAGCAGCTGGCGCAACCGTGGCGCCACGTGTCCCGGCGCCAGCCCCCATTCGGCGAACAACTGCTCGGCCAGTTCGTCCAGCTCGGGGATGTGGTTGTGCATGCGGTTGAAGAACTCGCGCACCTGGTCACCCGCCGGCAACGTGCTGCCCGCACCCGGCTCGCCCAATTGGAACTCCAGCGCGGCGGCATGCTCGCGCAATGCCAGGTGGCGGCGGTGCAGGTCCAGCAGCGCGCGGCTGACCTGCGGCAGGTTGCCGGCCAGCGCGCGCAGTTCGGTGGCGCTGACGTCGGCCAGGCCCAGATCGCGCAGGGTCTCGCCCAGCGACTCCTGCAGCGCGGCGGGCTCATCGTCGTCGAACAGGGGGGAAACATCGCCCAACACCTCGCCCAGCTTCTTCTGCACCGCAGGCGTCAGCGGGCGCTTGTTGCGCTCGATCTGGTTCAGGTAGCTGGCCGACAGCCCCAGGGCGCGGGCAAGGTCGGCCTGGCTGTAGCCGCGCTGCTCGCGCAGGCGCAGCAGTCGCAGGCCGAGCTGGCGCTGGGGGGCTGAATAATTCACAGGATTAACAGGAATCGTGGCGGGCATTGGCCAGATTAAGCGGATTCAGGCCGGAAATCGAGGCGTGGCCTGTGAATAATGCCAAGCATCTTTCGCACCCCGTGGATTGTCGTCATGACTGTTGCAGCGCCCCGTATCCGCATGCTGATCGATGGCCAGTTCGTTGAATCGGCCACCTCCCACTGGCAGGACGTGATCAACCCGGCCACCCAGGACGTGCTGGCCCAGGTGCCGTTCGCCACCACCGGTGAAGTCGATGCCGCCGTGGCTGCCGCCAAGGAGGCCTTCAAGACCTGGCGCAAGACCCCGATCGGTACCCGTGCGCGCATCTTCCTGAAGTACCAGCAGCTCATCCGCGAAAACATGAGCGAGCTGGCGCACATCCTCACCGCCGAACAGGGCAAGACCCTGCCGGACGCCGAAGGTGATGTGTTCCGCGGCCTGGAAGTGGTCGAGCATGCGGCCGCCATCGGCAACCTGCAGCTGGGCGAGCTGGCCAACAACGTGGCCAACGGCGTGGACACCTACTCGATCATGCAGCCGCTGGGCGTGTGCGCAGGCATCACTCCGTTCAACTTCCCGGCGATGATTCCGCTGTGGATGTTCCCGATGGCCATTGCCACCGGCAACACCTTCATCCTCAAGCCGTCCGAGCAGGACCCGATGGTCACCATGCGCCTGGTCGAACTGGCGCTGGAAGCGGGCATTCCCAAGGGCGTGCTGAACGTGGTCCACGGCGGTGAGGAAGTGGTCAACGCCATCTGCGACCACCCGGACATCAAGGCGGTGTCGTTCGTCGGTTCCACCCGCGTCGGTACCCACGTGTACAACCGCGCCTCGCTGGCCGGCAAGCGCGTGCAGTGCATGATGGGCGCCAAGAACCACGCCGTGGTGCTGCCGGACGCCAACAAGGAGCAGACCCTCAATGCGATGGTCGGCGCGGCCTTCGGTGCGGCAGGCCAGCGCTGCATGGCCGCCTCCACCCTGGTGCTGGTCGGTGAAGCACGCGATTGGGTGCAGGACCTGGTCGAAAAGGCCAAGACCCTGAAGGTCAGCGGTGGCACGGTCGCCGGCACCGACGTCGGCCCGGTCATTTCCTGCAGCGCCCGTGATCGCGTCGAAGGCCTGATCGCTTCGGGCGTGGAGCAGGGTGCCAAGCTGGTGCTCGATGGCCGCAAGCCGCAGGTCGATGGTTTCGAGAAGGGCAACTTCGTCGGCCCGACCATCTTTGCCGGTGTCACCACCGACATGCGCATCTACCAGGAAGAAATCTTCGGGCCGGTGCTGGTCATCCTCGAAGCGGAAACGCTGGATGAGGCCATCGCCATGGTCAACAGCAACCCGAACGGCAACGGCACCGCGCTGTTCACCCAGTCCGGCGCCGCAGCACGCCGGTTCCAGGAAGACATCGACGTCGGCCAGGTCGGCATCAACGTGCCGATCCCGGTGCCGGTGCCACTGTTCTCGTTCACCGGTTCGCGCGCTTCCAAGCTGGGCGACCTGGGTCCGTACGGCAAGCAGGTGGTGCTGTTCTACACGCAGACCAAGACCGTCACCGCGCGCTGGTTCGACGACGAGACGCTGAGCCACGGCGTCAACACCACGATCAGCCTGAAGTAACAGCAGGGAGCAGCCATGAGCCACTCGATGACGACGGAACAGGAAGAAGCGCAGCAGGCGTACCGCGAAGCGGCGCGTGACTTCGCACAGGCCGAACTGGCGCCGCACGCCGCGCGATGGGATGCGGAGGGCATCTTTCCGCGCGAGGCGATCGCCAAGGCCGGTGAACTGGGCTTCTGCGGTCTGTACATGGACCCGGAAGTGGGCGGCAGCGGCCTGAGCCGACTGGACGCCGCCGTCGTCATCGAGGAGCTCGCCAACGTCGACCCGTCGACCGCGGCCTACATCAGCATCCACAACATGGCCTCGTGGATGGTGTCCAAGTGGGGCCAACCGGCCCTGCGTGATGCCTGGGGCAATGACCTGTCTTCGGGCAGCAAGCTGGCCTCGTACTGCCTGACCGAGCCGGGCGCCGGTTCGGATGCAGCCTCGCTGAAGACCACCGCCGTGCGCGATGGCGAGTTCTACGTGTTGAATGGCTCCAAGGCCTTCATTTCCGGCGCCGGTGCCACCGAGCTGCTGGTGGTGATGGCACGTACCGGCGGTGCCGGTGCAGGCGGGGTCAGCGCGATCGCGGTGCCGGCCGACCTGCCGGGCATCAGCTATGGCCGCAAGGAAGAGAAGATGGGCTGGAACAGCCAGCCCACCCGCGGCATCACCTTCGAAAACGTCCGCGTACCGGTCAGCCACCTTCTGGGAGAGGAAGGTGGCGGCTTCAAGCTGGCGATGAAGGGGCTCGATGGCGGCCGCATCAACATCGCCGCGTGCTCGCTGGGTGCTGCGCAGGGCGCGCTGGATGCCGCACGCCGCTACATGGGCGAGCGCCGCCAGTTCGGCAAGGCGCTGGCTGATTTCCAGGCGCTGCAGTTCAAGCTGGCCGACATGGCCATCGAACTGGTGGCCGCCCGGCAGATGGTGCATTCGGCTGCGCGCAAGCTCGACGCCGGTGCCAGCGATGCCAATGTGTGGTGTGCGATGGCCAAGCGCTTCGCCACCGATGCCGGTTTCAACGTCTGCAATGAAGCGCTGCAGATCCACGGCGGCTACGGCTACATCCGCGAATACCCGATCGAACGCCTGCTGCGCGATTCGCGTGTGCACCAGATCCTGGAAGGCACCAACGAGATCATGCGGGTGATCGTTGCCCGTCACCTGCTCAACACCGAAGAGGAACTGCGATGAAGGATTGGCGTACCCAGGAACACGTGGGCCTGAAGGTCGAGGCCGATGGCCACACCGCCGTCGTCACCCTGCACAACCCGCCGGCGCATACCTGGACCGTGCACAGCCTGTCGGCGCTGCGCGACCTGGTGGGCGCGCTCAACGCAGACCGCGACATCTACGCGCTGGTGATCACCGGTGATGGCGAGAAGTTCTTCTCCGCGGGTGCCGACCTCAACCAGTTCGCTTCCGGCGACAAGGCTGCCGCACGCGAAGCGGCACGCCGCTTCGGCGAAGCCTTCGAGGCGCTGTCCGGTTTCCGTGGCGTGTCGATCGCCGCGATCAACGGCTATGCCATGGGCGGCGGCCTGGAATGCGCGCTGGCCTGTGACCTGCGGATCATCGAAGACCATGCCCAGGTCGCGCTGCCGGAGGCCACCGTCGGCCTGCTGCCGTGCGCCGGTGGCACCCAGAACCTGCCGCGCCTGGTCGGCGAGGGCTGGGCCAAGCGCATGATCCTGCTGGGCGAGCGCATCAACGCCGAGACCGCACTGCGCATTGGCCTGGCCGAAGAAAAGGTCGGCAAGGGCGAAGCCAAGGCGCTGGCACTGGAATGGGCGAAGAAGGCCGGCAAGCAGAGCCCGACCAGCATTGCCGCCTGCAAGACGTTGGTGCAGTCCACGCGCACCGGCACCCATGCGTCGGCGCTGGTGGCCGAGCGCGAGGCCTTCGTCGATCTGTTCGACACCGCCGACCAGGTCGAGGGCGTGAGTGCCTTCCTTGAAAAGCGCGCCGCGCAGTGGAAAAACGCATGAGTATCGACACCGCTGCCGATGACGCACCGGTGCTGTTCGAAGAGCGCGTGGCCAGCAATGGCACGCGCATCGGCATCGCCACGCTGAACGCACCGCGCACGCTCAATGGCTTCTCGCTGCCGATGGCACACCTGCTGCTGAAGCAGTTGAATGCCTGGGCCGACGACGATGCCATCGCCATGGTGGTGCTGCAGGGCGCCGGTGAGAAGGCGTTCTGCGCCGGCGGTGACCTGCACAGCCTGTACCAGAGCATGCGTGCCTACCGCGACGCCGGCCAAAGTGATATCCGCGGGAACGACTACGCCGCCGAGTTCTTCGACGTCGAGTACCGCGTCGACTACCTGATCCATACCTACGCCAAGCCGATCCTGTGCTGGGGCCATGGCATCGTGATGGGCGGCGGCATCGGCCTGATGTCCGGCGCCAGCCATCGCGTGGTCAGCGAGCGTTCCAAGCTCGCCTTCCCGGAAATCACTGTCGGCCTGTTCCCTGACGTGGGTGGCAGCTGGCTGCTGCCGCGCGTGCCGGGCAACGGTGGCCTGTTCCTGGCCCTGACCGGTGCGCTGCTCAACCCCGGCGATGCGATCTATGCCGGCCTGGCCGACGTGCACGTGGCCGAGGAACGCCGCAGCGCGGTGTTCGATGCGCTGCTGCAGGTCGCGTGGTCGGCCGATGCCGCACGCAACCACGAGCGCCTGTCACAGCTGCTGCTGTCGTTCGCCAGCGATGCAGCTACCGGCCCGCTGTTGGCCAATGCCGCGCAGGTCGATGCGCTGTGCGAAGGCGATGACCTTACCGCCATCGTCGAACGCATCAGCACCCTGCAGACCGATGATGCCTGGCTGCAGGCCGCACAGAAGACGCTCGCCGCCGGTGCGCCGGGTTCGGCACGGCTGGCCTTCGAACTGCAGCGCCGCAGCGCCGGCCAGGACCTGGCGAGCGTGTACCGGCTGGAATACATCACGGCACTGCATTGCGCTGCGCATGGCGATTTTGCCGAAGGCATCCGCGCGCTGCTGATCGACAAGGATCGCAATCCGTCGTGGACCCCGGCCACGCTGGCCGATGCCAGCCGCGCATGGGCCGATACGTTCTTCGCTTCTCCCTGGGCCGATGCCGCGCATCCGCTGGCCGACCTGGGCACCCCTGTCGTTGAAAGGAGCCTGGCATGAGCCGCATTGCATTCATTGGGTTGGGCAACATGGGTGGCCCGATGGCCGCCAATCTGGTCAAGAACGGCCGCACCGTGCGCGTGTTCGATCTGGTGCCGGCTGCTGTACAGGCCGCTGTCGATGCAGGCGCCAGCGCCGCGCCATCGGCACGCGAGACGCTTGCCGACGCTGAAGTGGTGATCTCGATGCTGCCGGCCAGCCGCCACGTCGAAGGCGTGTACCTGGGCGACGACGGCATCCTTGCCGCCATTCCCGCCGGTGCGCTGGTCATCGACTGCAGCACGATTGCCCCGGCCAGCGCGCGCAAGGTTTCCGAAGCGGCCGCCGCACGTGGCCTGCAGATGATCGACGCGCCGGTATCAGGCGGTACTGCCGGCGCACAGGCCGGCACGCTGACATTCATCGTCGGCGGTGAAGAGGACGCGCTGGAACGCGCCCGCCCCGTGCTGCAGGCGATGGGCAAGAACATCTTCCATGTGGGTGCCAGCGGCGCCGGCCAGGTCGCCAAGCTGTGCAACAACATGGCGCTGGGCGTGATCATGGCCGTCACCGGCGAAGCCATCGCGCTGGGCGTTGCGCACGGGCTGGACCCGAAGGTGCTGTCGCAGATGATGGCGGTCAGCACCGGCCGCAGCTGGGCTACCGAAGTGTGCAACCCGTGGCCGGGCGTGCTGGAAAACGCACCGGCGTCGCGCGGCTACAGCGGCGGTTTCGGCAGCGATCTGATGCTGAAGGACATGGGCCTGGCAGTGGAAGCGGCGATGAGTGTCGGCGCCTCGATCCCGCTGGGTGAAGTGGCCCGCAACCTGTACTCGATGAATCACCAGGCGGGCCGCGGCAAGCTGGATTTCTCCAGCGTCGTGCAGCTCATCACGAGCGAAAAGTGACCTGGTAGTGCCGGCCGCTGGCCGGCAACCTCATGCCCCCTTGCGGGACAACGAAGGTGGGATGGGCGGATGCACGGTTTCGACCGGCATCCGCCCATTTTTTTGCCCCGCGCGCGGGTAGTGCCGGCCGCTGGCCGGCATCAGCGCATCAGGCAACGATCAGCGTCACGTCGATGTTGCCGCGGGTAGCGTTGGAGTACGGGCAGACGATGTGCGCCTTCTGCACCAGCTCTTCCACCTGCTCGCGCGGCACGCCCGGCACGTTGATGGTCAGCTCGGCTTCGATGCCGAAACCGGTCGGGATCTGGCCGATGCCGACCTTGCCGGTCACGGTGGTGTCGGCCGGCAGTGCGACCTTGGCCTGGCCGGCGACGAACTTCAGTGCGCCCAGGAAGCAGGCCGAATAGCCGGCCGCGAACAGCTGTTCCGGATTGGTGCCGGGGCCGCCAGCGCCGCCCAGCTCGCGCGGGGTCGACAGCTGGATGTCCAGCACGTTGTCGGAGGACACGGAACGGCCTTCACGGCCGCCGGTGGAGGTGGCCTGGGCGGTGTACAGAACCTTTTCGATGGACATCGGGATGCTCCTGGTCAGTGGGTGGGTGGTGCGTTGGAGCCTACTTTGCCCGGATTCTGCAGACGGTGGGTGACAGTTCGTCTGCAAAACTTGACGGATCGTCCGCCGGGCCTAGATCGTCCATTCCCGGTCAGTGGTGAACATGATGGTCAGCCAGCGGTCCGGCGAGGATTCGCCCAGCGCATCGCCGATTTCGTCGCGCAGGTGATCCCACTCCAGCAGGGGCCGCGGCGGGTCGTCCTCGCGCACCACGAAGAACAGCTCGATCTGTTCGCCACGGCCGACCTGCGCCACATAGCTGCGGTGTTCGACGAAGCCGTGTCGGGCGACGATATCGCGCGCCACCGCATCCACGTGCGCCTGCAGCTCCGGCGGGGTGACCAGCAGGATGCCGGCCAGTGCGCGGCGGACCGTGCCCAGTGGCGCGATCATCACCAGCACGCAGACGAAGGCGAGGATGGCCGGATCGATGTACGGCCCGACCCAGGCCAACGATGTACCGCGCACCAGCACACCGCCGAGGAAGGCCGCCAGGTAACACGCCGACATGCTCGCGGCAATTACCCAGTTCTTCGCATCCAGCGCGATGAATTCCGAGCCGATGCGCCGGTTCGCACGCAGCACGAACCAGGCCAGCGCGCTCTCGGCCACGATCGACAGTGCCGCGAAGATGATCGCGGGACCAAGCGCGATCTGGCGCCCGCCCGACATCAGCGCATCGACCGCATTGACCAGTGCATACAGCGCTGCGCCGATCATCAACGTACCGCTCACTCCCAGCACGATCGGTTCCAGGTGCCAGAACCCCATGGTGAAGCGCTGATTGAGTCGCGACTGCACGGCATCGGTCTGCGTGGACAGGGCGATCAGCCGCGCGACCAGCAACGACAGCCAGGTCATCACCACGTCGATCAGGCCGTAGATGCCGTCGAAGATGATCAGCGAAGAATTGGCCAGCAGGCCGAACACCACCGCAGCTGCAGCCAACAGCAGCGAGCCGACGATGGACAGGCGCAGCACGCCTTGTTCGGTGCGTGGATCGAAGAAGCGGGGCGGGGCCATGACCATGCAGCATTGTAGAGCGGAGCCATGCTCCGCCGCCTTTCACGCAGTCTGGCCTACCTCCGGCTCATCGGCTGCAGTAAACTCCGCCCCTCCCACGCTACCCGACGACACACTGCAGTGATCACGCCACCCTGACCCTTGCCGCCCATCGGCAGCCGGCCCATCCGGCTCAGGAATCCGTGTCTTTCCACTGCAGCGCCACGTGGCCTCGCCCGCGTGTGCGCGGAGCTTTTCCATGCAAACGTCCTATCCCCTGCGCCAGCAATGGCTCGGCAACCTCCGTGGTGATCTGTTGTCCGGCGCCGTTGTTGCCCTGGCGCTGATTCCCGAAGCAATCGCCTTCTCGCTTATCGCCGGCGTCGATCCCAAGGTCGGCCTGTACGCCGCGTTCTCCATCGCGGTGATCACTGCCATCGCCGGTGGCCGTCCGGGCATGATCTCCGCCGCCACCGGTGCGATGGCGCTGGTGATGGTCGATCTCGTTCGTGATCACGGCCTGCAGTACCTGTTCGCCGCCAGCATCCTGGCCGGCCTGCTGCAGGTAGTGGCTGGCCTGTTCAAGCTTGGCTCGCTGATGCGTTTTGTTTCGCGCTCGGTCATCACCGGCTTCGTCAATGCGCTGGCCATCCTGATCTTCCTGGCCCAGATGCCCGAGCTGATCGGTCGCGGTCCTGCGGTCTACGTACTGTGTGCTGCCGCGCTGGCCATCATCTACCTGCTGCCACGCGTCACCCGTGCCGTGCCATCGCCTCTGGTGGCGATCATCGTGCTCACCGCCGTGGTCATCGGCTTCGGCATCGATGTGCGCACGGTGGGCGACATGGGCCAGCTGCCCGACAGCCTGCCGTACTTCCTCATCCCGGATGTGCCCTTCACCTGGGAAACGCTGCGCATCCTGCTGCCCGTGTCGGCCACGCTGGCGGTGGTCGGCCTGCTCGAATCGATGATGACCCTGCAGATTGTCGAAGACATCACCGAGACGCCCAGTGAGCGCAACCGCGAGTGCGTCGGCCAGGGCCTGGCCAACACGGTCACCGGTTTCCTCGGTGGCATGGCCGGCTGCGCGATGATCGGCCAGTCGGTCATCAACGTGACCTCCGGTGGGCGAGGCCGCCTGTCCTGCCTTGTGGCTGGCGTACTGCTGCTGGTGCTGGTGGTGTACGGCAGCGACCTGGTGCGGCAGATCCCGATGGCCGCACTGGTGGCGGTGATGATCATGGTCAGCATCGGCACCTTCAGCTGGCGCTCGTTGCGCGACCTGCGCACGCATCCGCGCAGCTCCTCGGCAGTGATGCTGTTGACCGTGGTGGTCACCGTGGCCACCCATGATCTGGCCAAGGGTGTCCTCAGCGGCGTGCTGCTGTCGGCGCTGTTCTTCGCCCGCAAGGTCGGCCACATGCTCGACGTGCAGCGCGAAGACGTTGCGGACATGCAGGTCTACCGCGTGCGCGGCCAGGTGTTCTTCGCCTCCGCCGGGCAGCTGGGTGCGGCGTTCGACTACCAGCACGTGGCGCCGAAGGTACAGATCGACCTGCGCGACGCCCATCTATGGGACCTGACCGCCGTCGCCGCGCTGGAACGCGCAGGGGAAAAGCTGGCCGCGCACGGCGCCGAAGTCAGTGTTGTCGGCCTCAACGCCGCCAGCCAGACGCTGATCGAACAGGTGGGAGGGCGCGGCGGCGCGCATTGACCGCGCGCTCGCGGCTCCATGCCTCGGACTGGCCAGGCAGTTTCTGCGACGCCGTCCGCGCAAGCTGAATTCAGTCAGCCATCTGAAACCGCCGCTGTCGTAGGATCTGCACCGTGATCGGGGCCGATGGACGGTCCCTCCCCGCCGGCACCCGCTGGCGACACGCAAGGGAGATACAGGCTGATGCAGGCAATGGATGCCCGTCGGGGCAATGAACAGATCGTCTCCGGCCGTCGGTACTGGAAGGTGCTGGCCCTGTGCCTGGCGCTCACCGCGTGCCAGGCACCTTCTTCCCCTGCATCGGCCGAAGCGGCGGCCACCCCGGCACCGCTCGCCGCGGCATCGCCGGCAACCGCCCCCAACCCAGCGACCGGTGATTCCTCTGGGTACCCTGATGCCTCCTACACAGATGGTCGCCTGCGCCCGGCTTATGGCTGGTGCGTGGATGGCGTGGAGGATGCGGGCATGCTGCAGGCCTGCGGCAAGGATGAACTGGCCTATCAGGAGGGGCGCCTGGAAGAAGGTGCCAGCAAAGCCGTGACCGGGCTCGACGGTGCTGCCAAGCATGCGTTCCTGGCTACCCAGGCGACCTGGCGCAGCGATACCGATCGGCATTGCGCCGCTCCGGCCAATGCCGGTGTGGATGACCTGCAGAAGGCACAGGAGTGCCGCCTGTTCCGTGTGGCCAACCGCGCCGACGCATTGCTGGCGCAGAGCGGCCCGCCCGATACCTCCTACACCCAGGCAACGCTTCGACCGGAATTCATCCGCTGTGTGCAGCAGGCCCGTGGCATGAACGACCATATCCAGGCCTGCGGCGATACCGAGCTGGCCTACCACCAGACGCAGCTGCAGGCCGAAGTGGCGCGCCTGATGAACGGCCCCGACGGTCCGGCCAAGGACCGCTGGATGGACGAACAGGCCACTTGGGCCGAGGACACCGACAAGCGCTGCAGCCCGGGTACAGAGAGCGTGGGCCAGGCGCTGGACGCGCAGTCGTGCCTCATCAACCGCTACGCCAACCGCGCGGAGGAACTGCAGGCGCGCGAGCGGCGTTGATGTCGGCTGAAACCTGAATTCAGTCAGGCATCGGCATTCTGCGCTGGCGTAGCATCCTCACCGTGATGGGGCCGATGGACGGCTCCTCTTTGCCGACCCACCCGGCGACTCACCAGGGAGAAGCAAGCAATGCAAGCCTTGAGCGCGCCTGCGCGCATTGATCGATCCGCCTTTGAAATCCGACGCGGAATTGCGCTGGTGCTGTGCCTGTTGCTGGGCGCCTGCCAGGCCCCTTCGGCCGACAGCGCCACGGTTGCCGCTGCCGCCAGTGCAGATGAGCCCACACCGGCAGCCACATCGACACCGGCCAGCGCGACGCCTGCAACTGCAGCCGCCGATGCCGACGCGGATGCCGAAGACTTTCCCGCGCCGCTGCCCGATGCCTCCTACACCCAGGCCAACCTGCGTTCTACGTACACCCGTTGCGTGGACGCCAGCGAAGCGGTGACAGCACGCCTGCAGGCATGTGGCGACGAGGAGTTGAGTTACCAGGAAGACCGCTTGGCCGAGATCGTCGCCGGTGTCGTGGCAAGTCCCGACAGCAAGGCCAAGGATGACTGGATGGATGCGCAGGCTGCCTGGTGGTCGGACACCAATCGCCATTGCCGCTGGGATCCCAAAACCGATGGCCAGGGCCAGAGGTTGGACGCGCAGTCGTGCCGCATCAACCGCGTGGCCAACCGCGTTGACCAGCTGCAGGCCGCTGCACGGAGCAAGTGACCTCAATCCACCGCATTGCCAACTGAGAGGAGTCCTTCGACATGGATGTAGTGACCGATGCAAGGAAGGCGATGGAACACTGGCATCGCGGCCAGACCTCCGCCCGTTTTGAAACCGACAACCGTGGTCCAGGCTGGATTTCCTCGGGCAAGGGTGACCATGGCGGCGTGTCCTATGGCAGCTACCAGTTCGCCAGCGCCGTTGGCGGGGTGGACGAGTACCTGAAGTCGTCCCGCTATGCGGACCAGTTCCACGGCCTGAAGCCTGCGACGGAAGCCTTCAGCGAGCGCTGGAAAGCGGTGGCCGCACGCGACGAAAAGGGCTTCGCCCAGGAACAGCACGATTTCATCCAGCACCAGTATTACGACGTGCAGATGGATCGCCTGAAGAAGGTCGGCGTGGACCTGCAAGGTCGCGGCCCTGCCGTGCAGGACGCGCTGTGGAGCACGTCGGTGCAGTATCGCAACATGACCCGTGGTGTATTCCAGAATGGCCTGAAACAAGCCTATGGTGATGATTACAAGCTGTCCGAGCTGAGTGACGAGCAGATTGTCAGGGCCGTGCAGGATTACAAGCACGCCAACGTCCAGCGCCATTTCGAGAGCTCGCCCAAGCAGTGGGATTCGCTGCGCGAGCGCACGCTCAATGAAAAGTCCGAGCTGGTTGCGCTGGCGCGCTACGACAGGATCAACCACGACCCGCAGCCGTACCTGGGCAAGACCTACGAACAGGCGTTCGGCGAGCCGGCGCATCGTCAGTCCGCCGCGCGCCCGGCGCGTGCACCGATGGCCGACGGTGTGCTGGTGCAGGGCGAACGCGGCAATGAAGTGCTCGCGCTGCAGCAGAAGCTGGCGCAGGCCGGCTACACCGGTGTGGATGGCAAGGTGCTGAAGCCCGACGGCGATTTCGGCAGCGATACCTACCACGCGGTGCGTCAGTTCCAGAAGGCGCATGGGCTGGAAGAAGATGGCAAGGCGGGGCGTGACACGCTGTCTGCACTGAACGCCGGGGTTCGCCCACCCGCACAGACACCGGCACCGCCATCGGTACCCTCGCCGGAACGCCACGAGCCGAAGGCGCCCTCTACGGATGGTGCGCCGGTGGCGGCCGCCCCCGGTGGCGGCCGCATCACGGTGATCGAGCCCTACGGCAATGTCACCAGCAACCGCACGCTGGCCCACGGCATCAGTGGCGAAACGGCCTATCGCGAACTGAAGATCCATCATCCCAACACCAATGCCGAAGCCGTGCGCACCGGCGATGCCCGCAAGGCCGACCGCCAATCGGGCATGGTCGAAGGCGAGATGGAGAACATCCGCACACGTGAGGACAAGAATGACATTCCGCTGGTGCGCAAGGACCTGATCCTCACCGATCGCCTGGGCAGTCGCGATGTGATGATTCCGAACCCGGTGGCCGGCTACGCGCAGTTCAACAAGGACGCGACCAATTCGATCAGCCTCTACAGCCACCCGGCCGGCGATCCGCGCCGTGAGCTGGTAGGCCAGGTGCTGCACGGCGCCGCTGGCACGTCGCCCTACAAGAACGGTGACTTCGTCGAGTACGGCGCTCCGCTGATCCAGCAGTCGAACGCCGGCAGCAAACCGGTGCACGCGCATATCGAAGTAGAGCCAGCGCAGTTCCGCCGCTACCTCGGCGACATGCTCAACGACCGCATCACCCTCGGCGGCAAGGTACACGCGCAGGGGCCCGAAGCCGCGCAGGCCGCACGTGCCACGCAGCAGGCGCCGATGGCTGATGGCATGCTGGTGAAGGGCGAACGCGGTGACGAGGTCAAAGCGCTGCAGGGCAAGCTGGCGGCACTGGGCCACGTGGGCGCCGACGGCAAGCCGCTGGCGACCGATGGCATCTACGGCAAGGACACCTTTGCGGCGGTCAAGCAGTTCCAGGCCAACAACGGCCTGGAGCAGGATGGCAAGGCTGGCCGCCAAACCCTGGGCCGATTGGACGACCCGGCCGCAGTGAAGGCCGGCGCGCAGACCGCCGCCGCCCCGGCGCGCACCGAACCGACCGCACCGGCAGCGCCCAGCATGCGCGATCCTTCGCATGCCGAGAATCCGCGCTTCAACCAGGCCCTGGAGAAACTGCAGGAGCTGCAGCAGCAGCGTGCGCAGGCCGGGCTGTGCCCGCTGTTCGCCAACGCGCAGGAAACCGAACGCGCCGCTGGACAGCTCGCCTACGAAAGCAAGGTCGCCGGCATGCACCAGATCGATCATGTGGTCGCACGCCCGGATGGCAGCGGCTTGTTCGCCGTGCAGGGCAATGTCGGCGACCCGGCCGCGCAGCGCACCTTCGTCGACAGCCGACAGGCCGTGTCGCAGTCGGTCGAGGCCAGCACCCGCCAGAGCGAGGAACTGGATGTCCAGTTCAACCAGCGCGTGCAGGAACAGCAGCAGGAGCAGGTGCGCAACCGCGGCCTGTAAGCCTGCTGCACTGTGGCCGAAGGCTCCGGGCCCAACGACCCGGGGCCTTCTGCGGATTCACTCTGCAGGGCCGACCCGCCGGTACACCCCGAACTGGGTACTGCGCTGGCCCATCGGGATGATCAGGGCCAGCAGGACCGCGCCTCCGCCTACCTGCTTCACCACCAGATCGTTTTCCACAGTGCAGGAGAGTTCCACGCGCGACCAGACGCAGCCGGCGCCGGCCTCGCCCGGTTTGCACGATGACCACCGGTTGATGACCAGCTGTTCTCCTTGGGTGCTGTAGCTCCTGCTGGAAGCGCTGCCTGCAGCCTCGATGCCGGTGCCGTCGGCGGCATGGAAGCGGGCCACCAGCCGGCTCGCCTCCTGGTGGATCGTGACCTGGTGGATGTCCTTGTTGTAGTCGCCAAAGAGCCTGGAAAGCGCACCGATGGGTGCATTTTCCTGCCCCGCCGACAGGTAGGCCGGCCGGTTGTCGAAGGTGGCGCCTTCGGTGAAGTCGCATCGTGGGCCCGGCCTGATTTCGGTGAGGCGTGCGTCGCGGACGCTGCTGCAACCACTGCCCAGGGCCAGTCCCGCCAGCAGGGTGAGGCAGGCGAGGCCAGAGCCCGCCAGCGAGGATGCAGTCGGTTTCATTGTGGCTTCCCTTCCAACAGGCGCGGTGCAACAGGAACTCGCGTGCCGAGTATCCCCACGCAACGGCGGCAGCGGCAACCCGGCCTGCAACCCGGCTGCCCGTCGCCATTCATCCGCCCGGTGTAAACTATTGATCTCACTGGCAATGCCAGTCTCCACGATCAACCGCCCGATGACGTCCGCCACCGCCCGTTACGCTGATTCCCTGCGTCTGTCCGTCGCCCCGATGATGGACTGGACCGACCGCCATTGCCGGGTGTTCCACCGCCTGCTGGCACCGGGTGTGCGGCTGTACACCGAAATGGTGCACGCCAATGCGGTCATCCATGGCGATCGCCAGCGCCTGCTCGGTTTCGATGCCAGCGAACAACCGCTGGCACTGCAGCTCGGTGGCAGCGATCCGGCCCTGCTGGCGCAGGCCGCGCGCATCGCCGCCGATTGGGGCTACGACGAGGTCAACCTCAACTGCGGCTGCCCGTCCGACCGCGTGCAGGCCGGGCGCTTCGGTGCCTGCCTGATGCGCGAGCCGGTGCTGGTGGCCGAATGCGTGTCGGCCATGGTCGAGGCGGTTGACATCCCGGTGACGGTGAAATGCCGCCTGGGCGTGGACGAGGACGACAACTACGACGTATTCGCCAGCTTCGTCGACCGCCAGGTTGAGGCCGGCGCCGCGATGGTAGTGGTGCACGCCCGCAATGCCTGGCTGAAGGGCCTGTCGCCGAAGGAGAACCGCGAGGTTCCGCCGTTGAAGTACGACTGGGCCTACCGGCTGAAGCAGGAGCGCCCGGCACTGCCGGTGGTGCTCAACGGCGGCTTGGCCAGCATCGAGGCTGTGCAGGCGCAGGCCGCGCACGTCGATGGCGTGATGCTGGGCCGCGCGGCCTACCACGATCCCTACCTGCTGCATCAGCTGGAAGCGCTGCAGACCGGCGCGCCGCTGCGTGCGCGCGGTGAGCTGCTGCGCGCTCTGCGCCCGTACATCGACGCCCGCCTGGGCGAGGGCCTGGCCCTGAAGCACATCACCCGCCACATCCTCGGCCTGTTCCACGGACAGCCCGGTGGCCGCGCATTCCGCCAGGTGCTGAGCGAGGGCGCCCATCGTCCCGGTGCCGACTGGACGTTGATCGAGCAGGCGCTGGCAGTCACCGAACGCGAAGCCGACCGTGCCGCTGCGTGACGTCAGTCACATTCCTGACTTGACAAGGGCGGCCGTTTCGTCCCGAATGTTCACTTAGCTGAACAACGGTCTGGAGCATCTGGAAAAGTTCAGACCGGATTCACTGCCCGAAACCAAGAATTTGCAAAAGATTTGTAAAACGCCGGGTTCCATTCCGGTGCCCGGATTTACGACTTTTGAACGAATCGCCGTGCTCGGCTAGGATCGCATCGATGTCTTCCGCTCCCTTCCACCGCTGTATTGCCCTGGCCACCTGCGTGGTCCTGGCGGCTGCCCCGCTGTCTTCGGCGCTGGCGCAGGACCCGCAGCGGGAACAGGGGCGCGCAGAAATGATGGAGCGTGGAGGCCGTGGCGCCAGCAACGAGCGCTCGCTGTCCGATGCCGTGCGCCGCGTGCAGCGCACCACCGGTGGCCACATCCTGGGCGCCGAGCGTGTGCCGTTCGATGGTCGTGACATCAACCGGGTCAAATACATGGACGACCGCGGTCGGGTCCGCTACATGGACGACCCCGCCCCGGCACGTTCACAGCCGCGCACGCCGCGGTCGGATATGTCATCACTACGCGGCGATAACCCCTGAACAGGGATAGTTGTCGCTATCAACCCGTACCCACAGGCCTCCGGGCCGCACCCAGCACACTAGGGAGAGTTCATGCGTATCCTTCTGGTCGAAGACGAAGCCCCGCTGCGTGAGACCCTGGCAGCCCGGCTCAAGCGCGAAGGTTTTGCCGTCGATGCAGCGCAGGACGGCGAAGAAGGCCTGTACATGGGCCGCGAAGTGCCGTTCGACGTCGGCATCATCGACCTTGGCCTGCCCAAGATGTCGGGCATGGAGCTGATCAAGGCCCTGCGCGACGAAGGCAAGAAGTTCCCGGTGCTGATCCTGACCGCGCGTTCGAGCTGGCAGGACAAGGTCGAGGGCCTGAAGCAGGGCGCCGACGATTACCTGGTCAAGCCGTTCCATGTGGAAGAGCTGCTGGCCCGCGTCAACGCGCTGCTGCGCCGCGCCGCAGGCTGGAGCAAGCCGACCCTGGAATGCGGCCCGGTTGCTTTGGATCTGGCAGCGCAGACCGTCAGCGTGGCCGGCAGCAATGTCGACCTCACCAGCTACGAGTACAAGGTGCTGGAGTACCTGATGATGCATGCCGGAGAACTGGTCTCCAAGGCCGACCTCACCGAGCACATCTACCAGCAGGACTTCGATCGTGATTCGAACGTGCTGGAAGTGTTCATTGGCCGCCTGCGCAAGAAGCTGGACCCGGATGGCGAACTGAAGCCGATCGAGACCGTGCGCGGTCGTGGCTACCGTTTCGCGATTCCGCGCAACGAGGGCTGAGGCCTTCAGCAGGCGATAAACGATGTCCGGCCGTCTGTGGTTCTTCCGACGCTGGCGGCCGCGCTCTCTGCAGGCGCGCCAGATGTTCGCCGCGTCCGTGGGTCTGGTCGCGTTCCTGGCCCTGGCCGGTTACGCGCTTGATGCCGCCTTCGCCGATACGGCGAAGGCGAACCTGCGCGAGCGCCTGAAGAACTATGCCACCGCCTATGCGGCCGGCATCGACTTCACCCGCGACCGCTCGCTGTACATCCGCGAGCAGCCGCCGGATCCGCGTTTCGACGTGCCCGGCAGCGGCCTGTACCTCCAGGTCGTCATGCCCGACGGCAAGGGCAATTCGATGTCCGCCGAAGGCCCGATGCTGCCCACGGTCGGCGGTGGCCTGCTGGCCCCGCGCCAGGAAGTCTTCGAAGGCCCGCTGCCGATGATCCAGATCGACGGCAGCCAGGGCTCGGTGTATCGCTACGGCCTGGGCCTGGTGTGGGATGCCGACGCCGACCCGGCCACCGAATTCCCGTACACCATCTACGTGATGGAAGACTCGCGTGCGTTGGGTGCGCAGCTGCGCGTGTTCCGCAGCCGGGTCTGGTTCTACCTGGGCGGCATCGGCCTGATCCTGCTGCTGCTGCAGACGGTCATCCTGCAGTGGAGCCTGCGCCCGTTGCGGCGGGTGATTACCGAACTGACCAAGGTCCAGCGCGGCGAGACCGAGCGCATGAGCGAACGACACCCGCGCGAGCTGGAGCCGTTGACCGACAGCATCAATGCCTTCATCGAGGGCGAGCGTGAGAACCTCGAACGCCAGCGCAATACCCTGGCCGACCTGGCGCACAGCCTGAAGACGCCAATTGCGGTGCTGCGTACGCAGATGGACAGCGGCGCCGGCGATGGCGCCCTGCGCGAAGAGCTGGACGTGCAGCTGCAGCGCATGAACAACCTGGTGTCCTACCAGCTGGCACGCGCGGCCTCGTCGGGCCACAAGCTGTTCTCGGCACCGCTGCCGATCGAATCCAACGCCGAGGAGATCGTGCGCGGCCTGGAGAAGGTCTATGCGTCCAAGGGCGTACTGTGCGAATTCGACATCGACCCGGCCGCGCGCTTCCACGGCGAACCGGGTGACCTGCAGGAACTGCTGGGCAACCTGCTGGAGAACGCGTTCAAGTGGGCCAAGCGCCGCGTGCTGCTGACCGCGCAGCCGTTGCCGGCGCCGAATGCGCGTCGCGCCGGTCTGCTGCTGGCGGTGGATGACGATGGCCCGGGTATTGCTCCGGAGGACATCGGCAAGGTGCTGCAGCGTGGCGTGCGCGGCGATGAGCGCGTACAGGGCCACGGCATCGGCCTGTCGATCGTGCAGGACCTGATCAAGGACTACCGCGGCGAGCTGCAGGTGTCCCGCTCCAGCGAACTGGGCGGCGCCCGTTTCGAAGTGCGGCTGCCGCCGGGGCCGTAAGCCTCCGCACTCGGTAGTGCCGGCCGCTGGCCGGCAACCTCATGATCTTCGATGGCATTGCCAGGTTTCCGGCCAGCGGCCGGCGCTACCGTATTTCTATCCTCGGCGGCTCGCCGTAGAACCGCCTGAGATGCGCAGCCACCTCCGGCAACGCTTCGGACAGCAGGTCCGGCGCAGAGAAGTGGTACTCACTGGCCACCGCGAAGAACTCTTCCGGCGCCTCTGCCGCATACGGATCGATCAGTGTTTCCACGCCGGCATCCACCTGCGCACAGAACGCGTCGTACGATCTCTGGAAGTCAGCTGCCCACTCGCGTTGCCACGCACGCGGCAACGGTGGCGTGCCGTCCATCGCACCGTCGAGCGCATCCAGCTTGTGCACCATCTCATGCACGGCCACGCAGTAACCCTCATGCGGTGCCGCCAGATCGGCCTGCACATCGGCCCACGAAAGAATCAGCGGACCGCTGTCCCACGACTCGCCGATCAGCTCGTCATCCCACTCGTGCAGTACCCCGGCGGCATCCATGTGGCTGCGATGCACGCGGAACGCATCGGGGTAGACGATCAGCTGCGACCAGCCTTCCAGCCCCACCTCGCCGAACTCCAGCAGCGGCAGGCAGCACAGTGCGGCCAGCAGCACGCCATCGGCCGGCTGCAGCTGCAGGTCGCCGATCGGGGAGATGGTTTTCTCATGCAGGAAACGCGTGGTCAGCGCGCGCAGGCGTGCATGCCGTTCGTCGTCCAGGCCGCGCAACCACGCTGCGCGGTGGCAGGCATCGTTCCAGTGTGCGTCTTCGATCGGTCGCGGCGCGGGCCGCAACCACTGCAGCAACGACTTGATCAGCGGAACATACCCGGCAGGTAGCTGTGCCACTTCGGCGCACGGATGCGCTGCAGTACATCGTCGTCGCCGCCACCGCCGCTGCTGGTCGCGGCGGCCGGACGTACCGGTGCCGGCTTGGCGGCCGTCGCTGTCGGCGTGTTGGTCGGTGTGCGCTGCGAGGCTGCATCGCTGGCCGAGTAGACGCAGGCGCCACGGCTGTCATCAAGCGCTGCTGTTGCAGACGCCGCAAAGGGCATCGTCAGCAGGATCAGGCAATGGGCATAACGGCGCATTGACGACATCCACGTTAAGGGAAGGTGAGTTCCCGATTCTAGCCCGAACCCGGCGCCAGATTGGAAGCCCGCCGGAACCGGGGCTGGCGGGCGTCGCTGGCGGGTTTCCCGCATAATTCCGTCCTGACCTTGTGGAAGCTGCCGTGGACGATCGCCAATTGCTGGCCAAACTCGCTGCCGGTCGCCTGTCCGGCGACGCCCTGGCCCGTGAGCTGGGCCAGACCCGGGCCGCCATTTGGAAGCGTATTCAAGGGCTTAGGGCCGCCGGCGTTGAGGTTGAAGGGCGTGCAGGCGAGGGTTACGGGCTGACCCGGCCGGTCGACCTGCTGGAAGCCGGAGCCATCCGCGCCGGCCTGCCCAAGGAGGCCGCAACACTGTTGCACGACCTGCAGGTGGTCTGGACGGTGGATTCCACCAACGCCGAATTGCTGCGCTGCAGCGCGCCCCAGCGCGGTGTCAGCGTCCTGTTGGCCGAGCGCCAGACCGGCGGCCGTGGCCGTCGCGGGCGCACCTGGGCGTCGCCGCTGGCCGCGCATGTGTATCTGTCGGTGCTGCGCCTGTTCGAGGGTGGGCTCGGCCGCTTGGCCGGGCTGAGCCTGGTCGCCGGCGTCGCCGTGGCCGAAGCCCTGCACGACCTGGGCTACACGCAGGCGCAGCTGAAGTGGCCGAACGACGTGCTGGTCGATGGCCGCAAGCTGGTGGGCCTGCTGGCCGAGGGTGGTGGCGAATACGCCGGCCCGGCGCGTGCAGTGATCGGCATCGGCATCAACGTGCACATGCCGCCGGCGTTCGCCGAACAGATCACCCAGCCATGGGTGGACCTGGACACGCTGGCCGGCGCATCGGTGGATCGCAACACGGTGGTGGCCGCGGTGCTGGCACGCCTGCTGCCGGCGCTGGAAGCGTTCGATCGCGAAGGGCTGGCACCGTTCCTGCCGCGCTATGCAGCGTTCGACATGCTGGCCGGGCGCGAAGTGCGCGTGCAGCTGGATGGCGAATGGCAGCACGGTACCGCGCTCGGCTTGGCTGACGATGGCGCGTTGCGCGTGCGTATCGATGGCCGCGAGCGCCTGCTGCATGCCGGCGAAGTCAGTGTGAGAAAAGCATGAGCGACTGGTTGTTCGATCTGGGCAATTCGCGCTTCAAGTTCGCGCCGTTGCAGGGTGACCGTGCCGGTGACGTGCAGGCCTGGGCGCATGGCGCCGAAGGCATGGCCGGGCAACCGCCGCACAGCCTGCCCAGTGGCGGCACCGCGTTTGTGGCCAGCGTCGCCGCGCCGTCGCTGACCAGCGCGATGCTGGATCAGCTGCAGCGCCGCTTCGAGCACGTGCATGTGGTGCGCACCAGCGCCCAGTGTGCGGGTGTACGCATTGCCTACGCCAAGCCGGAAAAATTCGGTGTCGACCGCTTCCTGGCGCTGCTGGCTGCCGCCAAGGCACAGCGGCCGGTGCTGGTGGTCGGTGTCGGCACCGCGTTGACCATCGACCTGCTGGATGCCAACGGCCAGCATCACGGCGGACGCATTTCCGCCTCGCCTACCACCATGCGCGAGGCGCTGCACGCGCGCGCGGTGCAGCTGCCGGCCAGCGGCGGTGACTACAGCGAATTCGCCAACGACACCGCCGACGCGCTGGCCTCCGGCTGCGATGGTGCCGCCGTGGCGCTGGTTGAACGCAGCGCCCGCCAGGCACAGGCGCTGCTGGGCGTCATGCCGTCGCTGCTGGTGCATGGCGGTGGCGCACCCGCGCTGATGCCGCTGCTGGACGGCGCCGACTATCACCCCTCGCTGGTGCTGGATGGCCTCGCCCGCTGGGCGGTGCACCAGCCCGCAGGCTAGTATCGGCGCATGCTGACCCGTGCCCTGATCGTCGTGCTGGCGATCCTCAATCTTGGTGTTGCCACCTGGTGGCTGTTGCGCGATGAACCCGCGCGCGCGCCGTTGCCACCGCCCCCGACCGGCGTGGCCGAGCTGCGCTGGTTGCCCGGTGGCACCGATGCGGCTGTGGCCGCGCAGGCCTCGGCAGCGGCACCCACTGAAGCACTGGTGGAGCGTGAGGCAGCGCCGGCTACCGCAGTGGCCGCTGCACCCGCACCGGCAGCGGCGACACCTGCAGCACCCAGCAAGCCCGCCGAACCAGTGAAGGCGCCTGAGCCGGTGGCCGCCGTCGCCAAGCCAGCGCCGGAACCGGTGGCCGAGAAACCCGCAGGCCCTGCAGCACCGCCGCGCTGCCTGGCGCTGGGCCCGTTCGCCGACCGCGCCGCTGCCACCGCTGCGCAGAGCCGTGCGGGCAACCTGTTGAGCCAGGTGCGCCTGCGCGAGCAGCCCGCCGCCAGCGGCAGCGCCCGTTACCGCGTGCTGCTGCCCGCCGCCGCCAGCCGCGATGACGCGCAGGCCACGGTCAAGCGCATCGTCGCTGCCGGGCTGAGCGACTACTACATCATCAGCCAGGGCGACGAGACCAACGCCATTGCGCTGGGCCAGTACCGCAACCGCGAGGGCGCCGAACGGCGCATGGCCGCGGTGCAGGCCGCCGGCTTCCAGCCACGTCTGGTGGCCAGCGGCGATGCCGGCCAATGGTGGCTGGAAGGGCAGCTGGCCACCGGCAGTGAACCGGCCCAGGCGCAGCAGCGCAGCGGTGCCGCGCAGCAACGGTCGCTGGAATGCACGCGACTGCGCTAGAATTCCCCAACCACGGCGCTGCCGTAGGCGTTTCACCCCGTGCCGCTTTAGCTCAGTTGGTAGAGCAACTGTCTTGTAAACAGTAGGTCATCCGTTCGATTCGGATAAGCGGCACCATCTCCCGACAATCTCCATTGGCCCTTTTGTTGCATGGGGCCGGCTAGTGTCTGTGTGCCTACGCCGCATGCAGCTGCAGCTCCACATACTCCGCCAATCCCCGGCACGCCAGCAGCAGCCCTTCGCGCGTTCCGTCGCCGATCTGCTGCCGGTCTTCTCCATCGACCCGCACGCGCTCGGCAGCGTGGAATATTTCCAGCAAGGTGGTCAGCCCGGCAGCGGCGCGGTCGGCGCGTGCCATGGCCATGCCCTGGCCGGGTGTCAGCGCTGGACTGCGCCATGGCTGGCCGTCGGCACCATCGCCGTTGCGGATGCGCTGCAGGCAGCCCTGCAACGTAATCGGGTCCGGCACATCGACGGTGGCGGCGAACGCGGCTTCCAACGGCTGCGCAAGCTCGGGGGGCAGGCGTTCGGCGGCGTCGCCCAGCGTGGCGGTCAGATAGGGATAGTCAGGAACGGGCATGTGGGCAACCTCGGGTGCAAGAGAGGCGCCACCGCAGGGGGTGGCGGACGATGCGTGGTTTCCAATACCGGTGAGTTGAGAAGCCGGTGGGCGCGAGGCCCCCACGCACCGCCCGCCGTAACGCAGCAGACGGATTGCCAGCCGGCGCCACCCCCGAGGTGGTGGCGCCGGCTGACAAGCGTAAACAACTCAACTCATTCGGGATTGGAAGCCCCGGCCATCCGTCGTCGATGGCGATTCATCATGCGCACGCAGAATCACGGGGTGCCAGTCGATTGTTCCGATGGCATCGCGCTGTTTGAAAGGAAAAGTGAATTATCGCAATTGGCTTGTCGTGGCCAATCCCAAGGCAAAAACGACATCCTGCGCGGCGTGCTGTTGGATCATGAAACAGGCAGAAGCGCTGCAGTCGCACGGCGCAAAGCCGGCGCAACGTGTCAAGCCAGCTTAACCACGTCACCAAGCAATCCACTCAACCATCATACGCACCCGCGCGGCGATCAACGCGTCCCCGGATCACCCGGCACCAGGTGTCGCCACGGAAACACATCCTTGGCGAAATGGCTGGCATAGCCCCCCGTCGCGGCCTGAATGACCATGAACGACAACCGTGGGCGCATGGCCTGCAGCGTCTGCAGCTGCGCCACATCCAACGCGCTGTTGCGCAGCCGGAAGGTATGCAGCGCATCGAAGGCTTGGCTGGCGAACAAGCGCTCATAGGCCGCGAAAGGCGTGACCGCATCGGTCTCACGGGCATCAGCCCAGACGAATTGCAGCTCCGTCGATTCGCAGAAATCCAGCAGGCCCAAGGCAGGCAGGTTGCGTGATCCGGCAAGGTTGTCGATGAAGCGCTGCGTATCTGAGCCACCGCCGATGCGCAGGCTGTGCAGGTGCGGCAGCGGCACCTCGAAAAACGCGGCGTCCGGTGCATTCGGCACCACCAGTTCGCTGAGGTATGGCGCCCTGGAAACGAAGCGGGCGATCTCGCCAGCTTCTTCCATGAGGCTGCCCGCGCGCTGCACCAGCGACATGTTGTGGTCGGCCGGTTCTGTGGGGGAGATCGACAGCGAGCGCAGGCGTGGGAAACGCACATCGCTATCCAGCAGCGCGGTGAACTCCCACTCGCGCGTGCCATTGGCCCCCTCGTCCGGGCCGGTGAACGACAGCGACATGATCGCATCGGCCACGCCTTGGTCGGACAGGCAGGCCAGCGTCCACGCGAATGGCTCTTCCCATGGGTTGCCGAAGAACTCCACGTGCAGGCCACCGTACAACGGCGCCACGGTTACCCGTTCCTGTAAGGCTTCCCAGAGCGGGCTGGCTGGGTCCTCGATGTCCAGCTCATGCTCAGCCGCGCTGTCCAAGGTGAAGGCATGGATGCGTTGCTGCAGCGCCAGCAGCTGCTGCTGTGCGTGGCCGAAGGGTGGAGCTGTCATGTGTGCATACCGGACGTCCGTGTGATGCGCCCGATGATAGCGCTGGCCTGATGGCGGCGGTCTGCGGCCCGCGATCGGTTGCTTGATATTCCTCACGGTCGAGCAACTCCGGCAGCCCCCATACTGGCGCCCTCCGCTCAATTCTCACAAGGAAGCCGACCATGCGCCGCCACCGCTTGCCGTTGACCGTCGCGCTGCTCGCCAGCGCCTTCACAGCACCGGCGATGGCCGCCGTGCCGTTCTTCAATGCCAGCTGCCCCGGTGGGCTGGATGTACATGCAGACGAGGGCGGGCCGGTCTACGTGCAGGGCCGCGAGACCACGCTCAAGCGCTTCAACGATCGCTATTTCGAAGCGCGCGATGCCAGCAGCGGCACCACGCTTTCAATCAGCACCGGTGACGACGGTACGCAGCAGGTCAGCTACACCGGACGCGGCGGTGCCAACGGCATCTGCCAGGTCAGCAACAACGGCACGCCGGCGGCCGCCGTGGAAGGCGGCAGGCACCACCGTGATCAGGATCGCGATGACGATGCAGCACTGCCACGGGAAGTGACCTGCGAATCCACCGACCAGCGCCAGGTGTCCTGCGACATGGATACGCGCGGCAATGTGGAGATCGTGCGCCAGCTCAGCCGTACCCGTTGCGAGCAGGGCAGCAACTGGGGCCTGTCGCGGCATTCGGTCTGGGTCAACGGTGGCTGCCGTGCGACGTTCCGCAACATGTCCAAGGCTGCAGCCAACGCGTCAGCGGGCGATACCGCGCTCGGTTCGTGCAATGCAAGCAAAGGCGCACAGGGCACGCTGGTGACCCAGGTGCCGGTTGGAACCGATTATCAGGAACTGATCATCGATTATCCCGAGGGCCGCTTCCTGTGCATGATGCGCAACGACGGCCGGGTGCAGAGCGTGACGCCGATTCGCCGCCGCGGGGGTTGAGCTCATCGTGCCTGCAGCCCTAAGGTGACCACCCTTACACCCGTCTGGCGGCACCACCATGTCCCATCTTCTGGCCAAGGCAGCCGAGAAACAGGATCTTGACCGAATCGACGCATTGCTGGATGCGGGTGCCGATATCGAGTGGCAGCACAAGGGCACCGGACGTACTCCGCTGCTTTCGGCTGTGATCGCCGGAAAGACTGACTCGGTGTTGCGGCTTTTGGACCGTGGCGCCAACATCCAGCACGCCTGCACGGCGGTGGGCTTTACCGCAATGGGATGGGCGGCCGAGCGCAACGACGCAGACATCGGACGCCTGCTGATCGCACGCGGCGCCTCGCTGGACGCGGCCTCCCCGGAACTGCATCGCACACCGCTGATGGTGGCGGCGCAGGGCGGTCATCTGCCGATGGTCGAGCTGCTGCTGGCTGGCGGTGCTGATGTCGCACGCGTGGATTTCGAAGGACGTAATGCGCTGTCGCTGGCCGAAGCGCGCGGGCATGCGGCTGTGGTGCAGTGCCTGCAGGCAGCGGGCGCGCAGATGCCACCGATGTTGGAGGAGGCGCCGCCGCTTGCGTGGCCTGAACCGGCCGCAGAGGGGGAACCGGCATCAGTGGTGCGTGGCTATATGCTGGCCTGCAATGAGTGGGAAACGCGTGGTTACCGTGATGCCAAGGTCGGTGGAGTCCTGCTCGGTAGTGCAGCATTCCAACAGGAGCGCGCGGACATCCTCGCGGCCTGGTGTACCGACCGGAAGCGGGTGTATTCCAAGGGCATGTCGGTGGGCAATCCCCCGGTGCACATGCCGGAGGACCTGCTGGCCGCGGTCTGTCAGCCGACGGCCTCCAAGGCCGAAGTCCTGGTGCGTGACCATGCACAGAAATCCCGCGCGCTGCGTTACGAGCGCCTGTTCGTGCTCAAGCGCGTGGCAGGGCAGTGGCGGATCGACATGCTGAAGAAGCGCCTGTTCCGCACCGAAGCGTGGTCGTCGGCGATTCTCTGAGCACGGCCCGAAGTGCCGTCAGCCGGCAGCGTTGTACAGCACTACCCACGCCAGCATCAGGGCGAACATGCCGGCGAACGTCAGGCCAAACCACAGCGCCGCCACCTTCACGTTGCCGATCAACGCTGCCAGCATCCGCTGCGGCTCGCTCTTCAGGATCGGATATTCGGCGTGTGCCTTGCGCAGACGCTGCCAACCCAACCCGAGGAATACCAGGGTCGAGAACGGCACCAGCAGGAGCGTCGCCTGCATCAGCCAGCCATTCGGCGACGCATCCATCGAGCTGCTCAACAGAATCGCGAAAACGGCGATGGGCAGCGCCCCGATGAAAAAGCGCGGCCAAGCGGTGTTGATGAAGGGCGACATCGCAATCTTCCATGAAGGGCGGTCGGGTCCGCGCGGCATCATGCCATGCGATGGCCCTGCTGCACCGCCGCGAGTGGTGTCACATGCGTCTGGCTAGACTGTGCTTCTTTTTCGTTCGCAGGAGGCACCCATGGCCCATCATCCCGCCGTTACCCTGATCGGCGTCCCCACCGACATCGGGGCGGGCCATCGCGGCGCCCGGCTGGGGCCGGAAGCCCTGCGTGTGGCCGGCCTGCCTGAAGCACTGGAAGCGCGCGGCGTGGACGTGCGCGACCTCGGCAACCTGGACGGCCCGCGCAACCCGTGGACCGCGCCGGTGCAGGGCTACCGTCACCTAGACGAAGTAGTGGCGTGGAACCACGCGCTGATGGAAGCCAGCTACGCCGAACTGCAGGCCGGCCGCATGCCGATCATGCTGGGGGGTGACCACTGCCTGGGCATCGGTTCGATCACTGCCGTCGCGCGCTGGTGCCGCGAGCAGGGCAAGGACCTGCGCGTGCTGTGGCTGGATGCGCATTCGGATTTCAACACCAGTGAGGTGACCCCTTCGGGCAACATCCACGGCATGCCGGTGGCGTGCCTGTGCGGCCTCGGCCCGGATGCGCTGACCAGGCTGGGTGGCACCTCGCCGGCCATCAAGCCTTCGCAGATGCACCAGATCGGCATCCGTTCGGTGGACCCGGAAGAAAAGCGCCTGATCAAGACCCACAAGGTCGATGTCTACGACATGCGCTACATCGACGAGAACGGCATGAAGCGCACCGTGGAAGCGGCGCTGGCCGGCATCGACGAGAACACCCACCTGCACGTCAGCTTCGATGTCGATTTCCTCGACCCGAGCATCGCCCCGGGTGTGGGCACCACCGTGCCGGGCGGGGTGAACTACCGCGAAGCGCAGCTGGTGATGGAGATGATCGCCGACAGCGGCCGCATGGGCTCGCTGGATATCGTCGAACTCAATCCGCTGCTGGACAACCACAACAGCACCGCCGAACTGGCTGTGGACCTGGTCGAAAGCCTGTTCGGGAAATCGACCCTGATGCGCGACTGAGAGAGTCCAGCCTGAACGGTTGGACGAACCGTTCACACGCGCTCCACGCCCCTGCCGCCAGATTGCACCTCACGCGGCAGTGTTGGCTTCGAGCCAGCCTGCCGCCCCGATCATTACAACCGAACCCCGTGATTGAGCGGTGTAGCGGCAAACCCAAGGAGAAGCCCATGAAGCGCGTAGTTGCCCTGATGCTGTTGTCGATGTTCTCGGTGGCCCTGCTGGCCGGTTGCAACACCGTTGCCGGTGCCGGCAAGGACGTGCAGAAGGCTGGTGAGAAGGTTGAGGATGCCGCCAAGGGCAACTGAGCCTGAGGTGGTGCGCACTACGGAAAAGGCCGGGATCTTCCCGGCCTTTTTCATGCGCGATTGCTGCGTGTGTACGCCGCGTGCCGACCGGTAGTGAACCATTCAAGCAGGTGAGCGGCGCTTTCATGGCCGGTTGACCGTGCTTCAACGTGCACTGCGCGATGCTGCAGCCACGGTAACAACGCCGTTGCATACCAAGGAAGCCTCAGCAATGAACAAAGACATCATTTCCGGCAAGTGGTCCCA
Organism: Stenotrophomonas sp. 2YAF26; assembly: GCF_052114625.1. Taxonomy (NCBI): domain Bacteria; kingdom Pseudomonadati; phylum Pseudomonadota; class Gammaproteobacteria; order Lysobacterales; family Lysobacteraceae; genus Stenotrophomonas; species Stenotrophomonas sp. 2YAF26. Next base: position 216,882 of record NZ_JBFRFC010000004.1, read on the forward strand.
GCTCAAGGGCAAGGCCCAGGCGAAGTGGGGCGATCTGACCAATGACGATTTCGATGTGGCCGAGGGCAATGCCGAATATCTGGCGGGCCGCCTGCAGGAGCGCTATGGCTGGGCCAAGGACCGCGCAGAAACCGAAGTGCGCGATTTCGAGAAAGCGATGCACAAGGACTACCCGGACTACAAGTAACGGGCCGGACTACAAGTAACGGGGCGTCGAACGCCCGCGTTATGCCCCCACAGACAACGCCCGCGCCGGAAGGTGCGGGCGTTGTGCTGTGTGCAGATCAACGCGCCGGCGGGTCGGGCACGTAGCGGTTGGGGAAGGCCTGTGGCTGGCGGTCCAGGCGCGAGGGCGAATCGAGCAGGATGCCGCGTGCACGCAGGTTGCGGGCGCTGTCGTAGCGCAGCTGCAGCACCTGTGCCGGGCTGCGGGTGGCGCGTTCGAAATCGGTATCGCGCACCGATGAACTTTCGCGCGCACCATGCCCGGTGCCCAGTGCGGGTGCCTGCGACTTGGCCGAATAGCCTTCGATGCGGCTGGCGCTGGCGTCGGCCGCCGCCGAGGCTTCGGCCGCCGCCGGTGCCGGCCCGGCGCGACCGCGCAGGATCGGCTGCGGACGCGGGTACCAGCGACGCGCTTCCTCGAACACCGCCACGCCGACCACACCGACGTTGTCCGGGCGGCCGGTACGGCTGGCATAGCTGCCGCTGGGGCTGCTGAAGACGAACTGGGCCACTTCGTCCTGGGTCTTGCGCCAGCCGGTGATATCGGCGCGCTGGCCAGGGTTGAGCACGTAACCGGTCTGCGAGGGATCGGCGTCTTCGCCGGAGATCGCGTTGACCCCGTCCACCGACAGCACCACCAGCACCCGTCGCGGGCTGTCGTTGTACAGGCGCACGGCATAGCGGTGGCCGCGCTCACCGGCCACCCAGCGCTGGCCGTCGGCCGGGTAGCTGCGCAGCTCGGTACCGCGGTCGCGGTCGACCAGGGCCACGCGCACCGGGCCGTCCTGCGGCATCGGCGGGGGCAGCGGAGCCGGGCGGAAGCCGGCCAGGGGCAGGATCAGCAGCAGGGGCAGCAGGCGTTTCATCGGGCGTCTCCAGCGGGGTTGGGTGAATGAACGCGCCGGAGGCCCTGACGGGGTTGACCGTGTGCACGGTAAACTGGCCGCGTTCATAGAAGGTTTCCGCACGCAGTCATGACGACCCGAGTCCTTACCGGCATCACCCCCTCCGGCACGCCCCACCTGGGCAACTACGTTGGCGCCATCCGCCCGGCCATTGCGGCCAGCCGCGCGCCGGACATCGAGAGCTTCTTCTTCCTGGCCGATCTGCACAGCCTGATCAAGTCGCAGGACCCGCAGCGCACCCAGCGCGCGACCCTGGAGATCGCTGCCAGCTGGCTGGCCTGTGGCCTGGACCCGGAACACGTGTGGTTCTACCGCCAGAGTGACATCCGCGAGACCACCGAGCTGATGTGGTTCCTGACTGCCATCGCCAGCAAGGGCATCCTCAACCGCGCCCATGCCTACAAGGCGGCGGTGGACAAGAACCGGGAGGAAGGCCAGGACGAGGACGCAGGTGTCAGCGCCGGCCTGTTCATGTACCCGGTGCTGATGGCGGCCGACATCCTGATCTTCAAGGCCAACCAGGTACCGGTGGGCCGTGACCAGATCCAGCACATCGAGATGGCGCGTGACTTCGCCCAGCGCTTCAACCACGTATACGGCAAGGAGTATTTCCCGCTGCCGGACGTGGTGATCGACGAGCAGGTGGCAACCCTGGCGGGCCTGGATGGCCGCAAGATGAGCAAGAGCTACCACAACACCATTCCGCTGTTCGTGCCGCGCGAGGAGCTGAAGAAGCTGGTGTTCTCGATCCTGACCGATTCGCGTGCACCGGGTGAGCCGAAGGACACCGAAAGTTCGGCGCTGTTCCAGATGTACCAGGCGTTCGCCACCCCGGAGCAGACCGCTGCCTTCGCCAAGGCCTTCGCCGATGGCATCAGCTGGGGCGATGCCAAGCAGCAGCTGTTCGAGCGCATCGACAGCGAACTGTCGCCGCTGCGCGAGCGCTACAACGCGCTGATGGCCGAGCCGGAGAAGATCGAAGCACTGCTCAAGCGCCGTGGCCAGCAGTTGCGTGAGCAGCTGGCAGCACCGCTGCTGGAAGAACTGCGCCATGCGGTGGGCCTGCGTGATCTGTCCGATGCCGGCGACATCGCCAGCGAAGATGCCGGTGAAGCCCGCGCCGCTCCGCCGCTGTTCAAGCAGTACCGCGAGAAGGACGGCCGTTTCTACTTCAAGCTGACCGCCGGTGACGGCACGCTGCTGATCCAGAGCGAAGGCTTCGACTCGCCGCGCGATGCCGGCCAGCTGATCGCCGTGCTGAAGCAGGCCGAGCAGGGCGACCAGCTGCAGAGCGACCTGTTCAAGCTGGAAGCCGAGGTGGATGCGGTGCTGGCGGCGTTGGCCGTGCTGCGCGAAGCGTAAAAAGGTAGTGCCGGCCGCTGGCCGGCAACTGCAATCACCCGGCGCGCCTGGGGATGCCGGCCAGCGGCCGGCACTACCCGGGAACAGCGGCCATGGCATGATGTGCGCGCGCCTTCGGCGCGATGACATGGAGTCTGCAATGGCCTGGTTGTCGCTGCTGCTGTTCCTGCCCTGGTTCATCCTGCTGGGCAGCTTGTACTGGCTGTTTCCGCGCCAGCCGCGTACCGCGCGGCGACGCCTGTTCGATGGCGCCATCCTGGCGCTGGCGCTCGCCCTGAGCATCGTGGCGATGCTGTGGGGCCACCACATCGGTCTGGTACAGCCGGGCGCCGGACCGATCTGGCCGCAGGTGCTGGCGGTGCTGTATGCCTATGGCGCGTTCCTGGCGGTGCTGGTACTGGCGCTGCTGCTGCGGCCGCGATTCGCTTTGCGCTGCAGCTGATCGGTAGTGCCGGCCGCTGGCCGGCAACTGCATTCAACTGGCTAACCCGGGGTTGCCGGCCAGCGGCCGGCTCCATCCGACCAAAGCCGCATCGATCACGCCATGCCGGCGCGCCTACCATGGGCATCTGTTCCCGATCCTGCCAGGTGCGCGTCGATGACCGCCGATCCCAGCATCCACACCATCGATACCGGTTTCCAACGGCCGGATTTCGATGCCGCTTACCTGATCATCGAAAACGGTCGTGCCGCGTTCGTCGACTGCGGTACCGGCCTGTCGGTGCCGGCGATGCTGCAGGCCTTGACCGACAACGGGCTGGGCGTGGAGGCGGTGGACTGGCTGCTGCTGACCCACGTGCACCTGGATCATGCCGGTGGCGCTGGCCTGCTGATGCAGCAGCTGCCGAATGCGCGTGCAGTGCTGCATCCGCGCGGCGCACCGCACATGATCGATCCGACCCGATTGATCGCCGGGGCCACCGCCGTCTATGGCGCCGAGGAAATCGCGCGCAGCTATGGCCGCATCGAAGCGATTCCCGAGCAGCGCGTGGTGGTGGCTGACGACGGCCAGCGCATCGACCTGGCCGGCCGCGAGCTGGTGCTGCTGCATACCCCGGGGCACGCGCTGCACCACTACTGCGTGTGGGATGGGCGCAGCCGCAGCTGGTTCACCGGCGATACCTTCGGTATCTCCTACCGCGAGCTGGACAGCGCGCAGGGCGCTTTCATCTTCCCCACCTCATCGCCGGTGCAGTTCGACCCGGAAGCGATGAAGGCGTCGATCCAGCGCATGCTCGGTTACGCACCGCAGGCGATGTACCTGACCCATTACGGTCGTGTCGAACAGGTCGAAAAGCTGGCCGAAGATCTGTTCGAACAGATCGATGCGATGGCGGCCATCGGCCGCCAGTGCGACGGACGTCCCGACCGTCATCGCTGCCTGCTGGCCGCGCTGCAGGCGCTGTACCTGGAGCGTGCACAGCAGCATGGCTGCGCACTGGACCTGGCCACAGTGACCGAGGTGATGGCGATGGATATCGAACTCAACGCACAGGGCTTGGCCTGTTGGCTGGACCGCGCGTCGCGCTGACCCGCAGTGCTTGGCGGCGGCAAGAGGGTAGATCCACGCCACGCGTGGATGACGCGCGCCCAGGCTGCGCCGCGATGTCACGACCACGTTACACTCTGGTGACTTCCAAGCTAGCCGTGGTATTGCCGTGAACCCGATGCGCGTGTTGCTGCTGTCGTCCTGCCTGTTCGTCGGTGGCCTGGCCCATGCGGCCAATGACCTGCCCGGCGGCGGCATCGATCCGCAGGCGCTGTCGCGTCATGTGCGCGTGCTGGCATCGGACGAATTCGAAGGCCGCGCACCGGCCACCGAAGGTGAAGAACGCACCGTGCAGTACCTGATCGAGCAGTTCCGCAGCTACGGCCTGCAGCCGGGTGGCGTGGACGGCAGCTGGGTACAGCCGGTACCGCTGGTGCGCGCGCAGCTGGATGGCCCGGCCAAGGCCAGTCTCGCCCTGAAGGGCGGCAAGCGTGCGCTGGCCAATGGTGTGGACGTGACCCTGCAGAGCCTGCAGCCGCGCACGCGCGTGCAGATCAAGGATGCACCGCTGGTGTTCGTCGGCTATGGCATCGATGCGCCCGAGCGCCACTGGAACGACTACAAGGACGTGGACCTGCACGGCAAGATCGCCGTGATGTTGATCAACGACGCCGATTTTGAAGCCGACGCGCCAGGTGCGTTCGATGGCAAGGCGGTGACCTACTACGGCCGCTGGACCTACAAGTTCGAAGAAGCCGCGCGCCGTGGTGCCGAAGGCGTGCTGATCGTGCATGAGACCGCACCGGCCGCCTACGGCTGGGCCACGGTGAAGAGTTCGGGTACCTCGCCGCTGTTCGACATCGAGCGCGGCCAGGCCGAAGCGATGGCCCAGCACACGCCGCTGCGCGGCTGGATGCAGCGAGAGCTGGCCGAACAGATCTTCGCCGACGCCGGGCTGGATTTCGATGCCGAGAAGCGCAAGGCGATGAGTGCGGACTTCCGCCCGGTTGCGCTGGACAACGCGAAGCTGAGCGTCGATTTCGCGCTCAAGCGCGAGCAGGTGGTGACCCGCAACGTGGTGGCCAAGCTGCCCGGCGGCGAGCACGCCGATGAGGCGGTGATCTTCTCGGCGCACTGGGATGCCTTTGGCATCGGCCAGGCCGACGCCAAGGGCGATCGTATCCGCCGCGGTGCGATCGACAACGCCACCGGCGTGGCCACCGTGCTGGAACTTGGCCGGGTGTTCGCCGCCGGCCCGCAGCCGCAGCGCACCCTGTACTTCGTCGCCCTGACCGCCGAGGAGAAGGGCCTGCTGGGCGCCAGCTACTACGCCGCGCACCCGCTGGCGCCGCTGGACAAGACCGCTGCGGTGCTGAACATCGAGATGTTCAGCCCGGATGGTGCCACCCGTGACATCGCCTCGTGGGGCAAGGGGCGGGTGTCGCTGGAAGGCGACCTGGAACGCGTGGCCAAGGCCCGTGGCCGCAGTTACAGCCCGGATCCGAACCTGGAAGCCGGCTTCTTCTACCGTGCCGACCACTTCGCCTTTGCCCGCCTGGGCGTGCCGGCGATCACCATCGGCCCGGGCCTGGACAAGCTTGAGGGCGGCGTCGAGGCCGGTCGCGCGCTGCGCGAGAAGTACTTCGCCGACTGCTACCACCAGGCCTGCGATGCATGGACGCCGAGCTGGGATCCGGCGGGCCACGCGGCCGACACCCTGCTGGTCTACGACCTGGGCGCCGAACTGGCCAACAGCCGCCGCTGGCCGCAGTGGGAGAAGGAATCCGAATTCCACGGCGCCCGCGAGAAGAGCGAAGCCGCCCGCCGGTAAACGCACGGCAATGCCGGCCTCTGCTGGCCGGCAACCTCTGAACGCGCGGGCAATGCCGGCCGGTGCCCGTTAACCTCTGAACGCGTGGCAGTGCCGGCCGCTGGCCGGCAACCTCATGAACCTTCCTAAGGGATGCGCAGATGCCGGCCAGCGGCCGGCACTACCACGTCTTCCGCAGCAGCTTCCAGGCACCCCAGCCGGCGGCCACAAGCGCGCCCAGGTAACAGGCCATCATCGTGCGCAGACCGGCCACCGGTGCGGGGTTGATGCCCCGGCTCAGGCGCAGATGCAGGGTGCTGGTACCGCTGCCCAGATCCACTGCCAGCTGCAGCATCAGTGCAGCGCAGAACGCCAGCAGGGCAATGCCGAAGCCGATACGTGGCCAACTCGCTTGGGCGCCGGGCCGGCAGATCATCCATGCCAGCAGGGTTGCCGCGCCCAGACCCAGTGCGAGCCATACCAGCGGCGTGGCAGGAGACGCGGCGGCCACCGGCATTGCACCGGTGGCCGCGATCACTACGGCGCGTTTACTTGCGCGTGCCGTCGAGCCAGTTGGGGCCCTTGTTGGTGAGGAAGAACACATAGACCACCAACGATACCGCGATCGTCGCGGTGACGTAGATGGCGAACCAGTCCACGTGGCCGGTCTTCAATGCGCCCTGGTACAGCAGCGGCGCGGTGCCGCCGAACAGCGAGTTGGCCAATGCATAGCCGAAGCCCACGCCCAGCGCACGAATGTGGGTGGGGAACAGCTCTGCCTTCACCACGGCGTTGATGGAGGTGTAGCCGGTGAGGATGACAAAGCCCAGTGCCAGGGTGAGGAAGGCGAGGGTGGCATCGTGCTGGTGCGGCAGCTGGGTGATCAGGTACCAGCTGTACAGCACGCCGCCCACACCGAAGAACACCAGCAAGCTCTTGCGGCCGATGATGTCCGACAGCCAGCCGCCCACCGGCTGCAGCACCATCAGGAAGGCCAGCACACCCAGGTTGATCAGGGTGCCGGTCATCGGATCGTTGCCGGCGAAGGCGCTCTGGATCATCTTCGGGCCGTTCACCGAGTAGGTGTAGAAGGCGATGGTGCCACCGGCGGTGATCAGGAAGCACAGCAGCAGCGGGCGCCACTGGTGCACGAACAGCTCGTACATCGAGCCGGACTTTTTGTCCTTGCCTTCGCGCGCGGCCTCGATGGAGGATTCCGACAGCGACTCGTCCATGCCACGGCGCAGCCAGAACACGACCACGGCGGCGATGCCACCGATGCCGAAGGCGATGCGCCAGCCCCACTCGGAGATTTCCGGCTTGGCCCAGAACGTCAGCATCACGAACAGGGTCAGCTGGGCCAGCACATGGCCGCCCACCAGGGTGACGTAGTGGAACGAGGACAGGAAACCGCGGCGGCCCGGAATGGCGGCCTCGGACATGTAGGTGGCGCTGGCACCGTACTCGCCACCGGTGGCGAAGCCCTGCAGCAGGCGCGCGAACAGCAGGATGATCGCCGCCCAGATGCCGATGCTGGCAGCGGTGGGGGTGATGGCGATGATGAACGAGCAGAAGGCCATCAGCGTGACCGACACGGTCAACGCAAGGCGACGGCCATGACGGTCGGCGAAGCGACCGAAGAACCATGCGCCGATCGGGCGCATCAGGAAGGTCGCGGCGAAGATCGCCCACACGTACATGGTGGAGTTCTTGTCTTCGGGCGAGAAGAACTGCGATTCGAAGTACACGGCGAACACCGAGTACACGTAGACGTCGTACCACTCCACCAGGTTGCCGGCGGAGCCCTTGAGGGTGTTGGAGATGGAACGCCGCAGGGCGGCGCCGTCGGTGCTGGGGACAGCGGATTGGGACGTAGTGCTCATCCGGGTGGGGATCCTCGATGCGGTGCGTCCATGCGGGAAATTGCGCTGCCAGGCGCGCGGTGCGCTGCCGGCCAGCCTCCTTGGTACTGCAACCCACGTCAACGCCGGGTGCCGGAAGGGCGGGCGGGGCATGGATGGATGACAGCGTGCCACTACATGGGCTGCCGGACCATAACCAAAACGTCCTAAAATCCGTGTTCCCCCAGCTCCCTGGTGTGTCATGTCGGCTCCCCCCGTTCCGTCTGCGGCTGCCCCACGGGGCGGCCTTGTCGTGCTGGCACTGCTGCTGGTCTACGTGGTCTGGGGCTCGACCTACCTGGGTATCGCCAAGGCCCTGCATGGCGGCGCGCTGCCACTGACGATGGTCTCCGGCAGCCGGTTCATCATTGCCGGCGGCCTGATGTACCTGGCGCTGCGCCTGTTCTGGAAGATGCCCAGACCCACCCTGCGGCAGTGGCGCAACCTGGTCATCATGGGCGTGACCATGCTGGTGCTGGGCAACGGCATGGTGGTGCTGGCCGAACGCGAGGTGTCATCCGGCCTGGCCGCTACCGCGGTGGCCTCGGTACCGCTGTGGATGGCGCTGTTCTCGGCCCTGCGCGGGCAGCATGCCAGCAAGGGTGAATGGCTGGGCATCGCCGTTGGCTTCGTCGGCGTGGTCTGGCTCAACGCCGGCAGCAGCCTGACCGCATCGCCCACCGGGCTGGTGTTGCTGCTGATCGCGCCGGTCGGCTGGGCGTTCGGCTCGGTGTGGGCACGCGGGCAGGACCTGCCGGGACCGTTCATGACGGCCGCCGGGCAGATGATCTGCGGTGGCGTGCTGCTGGTGGTGATCGGTCTGGTCGTCGGCGAGCGCCCCACCACGCTGCCCGATAGCGGTGGCCTGCTGGCGATGGCCTACCTGTGCGTGTTCGGTTCGCTCGTGGCGTTCACCGCCTACGTCTGGCTGCTGCAGAACGTGCGCCCGGCGCTGGCCGGCAGCTATGCCTACGTCAATCCGGTGATTGCTGTCCTGTTGGGGGCTGCATTGAATGGTGAACGCTTTGGTTGGCGCGACTTCCTGGCCATGGCGGTGATACTTCTGGGTGTGGTGGTACTGACGATGGCAAGGACACGCAAGCGATGAGCATGGACGAGAAAGAACAGCGACGGGGCCTGTTGATCACTGCCTCCACCTTCGTGCTGTGGGGGTTGGTGCCGGTCTACTGGCATCTGCTGAACGAAGTGCCGTCGTTCCAGATCATCGCCCACCGCATCATCTGGAGCACCGTGCTGGTGGTGGCCTGGCTGCTGATCGCATCACGGCTGGGCTGGTGGAAGAAGATCGCCGCGCAACCGCGCGCGCTGCCGATCCTGGCAGTATCGAGCCTGACCATCGCCTTCAACTGGGGCCTGTACATCTGGGCGATCAACGCAGGGCATGTGATCGAAACCAGCCTGGGCTACTTCATCAACCCGCTGGTGAACGTGCTGCTGGGCGTGCTCGTGCTGAAGGAGCGCCTGCGCCGCGTGCAGTGGCTGGCAGTGGCCATCGCAGCGGTGGGCGTGGCCTGGCTGACCATCGATGCGGGCACGCCGCCGTGGATCGCGCTGGGCCTGGCGTGCTCGTTCGGCCTGTACGGCCTGCTGCGCAAACTGGTGTCGGTCGATCCGGTGGCCGGGCTGGGCGTGGAAAGCCTGTACCTGTTCCTGCCCGCGCTGGGCTTCGCGCTTTGGTCGGAAAACGGCCATGGCGGTGGCTTCTTCGGTGGCTGGGGCTGGGCCAACGACCTGATGCTGATCTTCGGCGGGGTGATCACGGCGGTGCCGCTGATCGGCTTCGCCTACGGAGTGAAGCGCATTCCGCTGTCGCTGGTCGGCATCCTGCAGTACATCGCGCCGAGCCTGCAGCTGCTGCTGGGCGTGTTCTTCTTCCACGAGGCCTTCGACACCGGCAAGGCGATTGGTTTTGCGGCGATCTGGGCCGGGTTGGTCCTGTACGTCGGTGACAACGTACGGGCGATGCGCGGCGCGAAACGATAGCGCCTCCGGGGTCAGATCGCTTCGCGATGCGAAGGGAGCCGATCTTGTAAAAAAAGAACGGCGCCCCGAGGGGCACCGTTCTGCTTCCATCCACGGCCAGGAGAGAGTTGGCCGGGGCGGGAACGCGGTTGCAGGCTTAGAAGCGCTGCTGGTACTTCATGTACATGAAACGACCGATGTCGAAGCCACCGTAGTAGGTGAAGCTGCTGTTCGGCTGGCTGTACATGATCGGACCCTGGTGGTCGAACACGTTGTTCAGGCCCAGCGACACGGTGCCATCCCACGGCAGGCTGTAACGCACCTGCAGGTCGTGGAAGGTGTTGGAACCCACCTTGCGGCTCGGCTGTGCATCGGTATACGGCGAAACGAAGTCGGCCATGTTGCAGTCCGGGCCACCGCCCAGGTCGTACGAGCAGGCTTCCTTCATGCCCGAGTAGTAACGGGCGGTCCAGCCGATGCCCAGATTGCCGTACTGCCAATCCAGGTTGAAGGTCGAACGTACGCGGAAGTCACCGGCCCAGCCCACGCGCTGCTCCACCGGGGTGGTGGCGGCGCTGTCGTTGCGCTGCTCCAGGTAGTCGGTGTAGGTGGTGTTCCAGTTGATGGCGAACTTGCCGTATGCGGTTTCCGGCAGGCGGTAACGCACACCGATGTCATAGCCGGCGGTTTCGCGGTAGCCGGCGTTGACCAGCGAACGATCCAGCGCCGAAACCTGGCCGCGGGTGGCCGCAGCAGTGGAACGGGTGAAGCGACCGCATGCCGAATCCACGCCCTGCACGTAGCACTGGTTGAGGATGTCGGTAGCCGACTCGCCCACGATGGCGTTGTCGATGCGGATCTTCCACCAGTCCAGGCTGACGTCCAGGCCCTGCACGAATTCCGGGCTGTAGACCAGGCCGACGGTCCAGGTCTTGGCGGTTTCCGGCTTCAGTTCCGCGTTGGAACCGGAGTTGAAATCGGAGGTGGCCTGCTGGCCCGGGCGGTTGRCAAGGTTGCCATCCGAACCGGTCTGCTGACGGAAGTTGGCGGGCACGTTCAGCGCCTGGCAGCGTGCTGCCACGGTCGGGCTGCTGGCGGCGATGCCGAACTTCGTATCGCACGGATCGGTGAACGAATCGCGGCTGGAAACCGCGCCGCCGTAGAGATCGTCCACGGTCGGTGCACGGAAGCCGGTGCCGTAGGTGGCGCGCACCAGCAGGCTGTCGATCGGCTTCCACTTCAGGCCGAACTTGCTGTTGGTGGTCGAACCGAAGGTGTTGTAATCGGTGTAGCGACCGGCCAGGTCCAGCGACAGCTCGCGGGCGAAGGCCATGTCGGCCAGCAGCGGCACCTGCATTTCCAGGTAGACCTCGTTGAGCGAGTAGTCGCCACGGGTCGGCTGGCCGGTGGTGCCGGCGATCTGGCCCTTCTGCACCATCAGGTCCGGGGTGTAGCTGGCTTCTTCGCTGCGGTGCTCAAAGCCCATCGCGCCCATGATGTCGCCGGCCGGCAGGGTGAACAGCGAGCCGGAGATGTTGGCGCTGGCGACCTTGGTGGTGCTGCGCATCTTGTCGACGAAGCGGGTGAACAGGTAGTCCTGCACGTCCTGGTTGCCCAGCGAGCCCGGGCCGGTGTAGCCCATCGGCGCAGCCGGATTCCACGGCACGCAGCCGGCGATCACCGCACCCGGCGTACCGCAGCGGGCCACGTCGCCGTCCATGAAGGACGGGCCGACGGCGAGGTTGACGTTCGGCTGGTACATGCTGCCGGTGCCAACGCGCTCGCCTTCATTGCGGTTGTACATGTAGCTGACGTTCCAGTCCCAGTAGCGCGAACCGGTTTCGAAGCTGCCTTCCAGGCCGAGGCTGGCACGCTTGGTTTCCAGCGTGTTCTCGGTACCGCGCGGCAGCTCTTCGGTGCGGTGCGAGAACAGCACGTCCTGGCCCCACTTGTTGAAGGTGCTGTCCTTGGACAGCGCAGCGCGCGTGCCGTTGCGCGACTGCGCAGCCGAGACCGAGTACGGGTAGCCGGCCAGGTGCTTGGTCGACTCGCGCTTGCTGTACAGCGCGTCGGCGACGATGCGCAGGTTGTCGGTGATCGAGAAGCCGCCGTTGGCGAACACCGAGGTGCGCTCCAGGCCGCTCAGCAGGCTCATGTTGGTCTTGGCGTTGGCGCCGTCAGCCGGATCCGGCGTGTGGAAGTTGCCGGCGCTGCTCGGGTCGCCGCCCGGGCCCACGGTCAGCGGCTTGCCACCGACGGTGACCGTGCCCCACTGGGTGGTCGGGCTCAGCGCGTCGACGTCGTCGGCATGGCGCGGGCCACCCGGGTAGCGGCTGAACTCGCGCGCATCGCCGAGGATCTCGTCTTCCTTGGTGCGCTCGGCGCCGACGCTGAACCAGCCGCGGTCGAAGGTCTTGCCGAAGGTGGCGCTGTAGGAGCGCTTCTGGCCGTCGCCTTCACCGTACTGGCCGACATAGACGCTGGCTTCGCCACCGTCGAAGTTCTTGCGGGTGATGATGTTGACCACGCCGGCGATGGCGTCCGAGCCGTACAGCGCCGAGGCGCCATCGGTCAGCACTTCCACGCGTTCCACGATCGCCGACGGAATCGAGGCCAGGTCGGAGTAACCGCCGGCGCTGACGCCCATGCGGCGGCCGTCGATCAGCACCAGGCTGCGTTCCGGGCCGAGGTTGCGCAGGCTGACATACATGCCGCCGAAATCGCGCGAGGAGCTCAGCGAGGACGAACGGCTCAGGCTCGGTGCGCCGGCTGCCGTGACGTCCTGCAGGATGTCGGCGACGTTGACGTAGCCCTTCTTCTCGATGTCGGCGCGGTTGAGTGCCACCACCGGCTGCGCGGTCTCGACACTGGCCTGGCGGATGCGCGAGCCGGTGATCTCGATGCGGTCGAGGTTGGTGGGGGTATCGCCGGCTTCCTGTGCGAAAGCGGGCGTGGTGCAGCTGGCGGCCAGCGCGATGACGATCGCGTTGCGCAGCGGGGTGGTCTTCAGGGACATCCGTGAAATCTCGTGTTTCAGAAAAAACATGCGTCCGTTCTATGGACGCGTGGGGTGCTGCAAACCAACGTGGGGGCCGGATTCTAGAGTGTTTTCATCGGTAACTGTTTGCCCGCGCGCGCTGTAACGCCGCGAAAATGAATCGCAACCAACAATCCACAGGTGCACTGTGCGCAACGTCACGCGCGATGCGTTTGCGATGGGCAGAGGCACCAATAGCGGCGGTGTTTGCGCAATCTGTAATCGTTGTTGCGTGCGTACACGCATCCATCCACGCATGGCGTGGATCTACTGCAACAACGTCGGCGTCCACACCATGCGGATGGGCCAGTAGATCCACGCCATGCGTGGATGACGTGCAAAGAAAAAGGGACGGAGCCTTCGCTCCGTCCCTGCAGGGTGCGCGTTGTATCGCTGCGTGATGCTCAGGTCTCGCGCAGCGCCGTGGTGATTGGCAGCCGCGCGGCGCGCAGCGCCGGGAACAACCCACCCACCAGGCCGATGCCCAGCGCCCACTTCAACCCACTCCACAGCAGTTCCGGCGATACATGGAACTTGAACACCACCGCGCTGAAGTTGCTGCCGATGGTGGACACGCTGTAGCCGTTGAACAGCAGCCACGCCACCGCACATCCCAGCAGTCCACCGAGCAGCGCCAGCAGCATGGTTTCCAGCATCACTGCAGTCACCACCGGCAGGCCACGGAAGCCGATCGCACGCATGGTGGCGATCTCGCGTGCGCGTGTGGCCACGGCGGCATACATGGTGTTGAGCGCACCGAACACGGCGCCCACTGCCATGATGGTGCCGATCACCTTGCCGAGGATGTCGATCAGCTTGGTCAACCCACCACCCTGCTTGCTGTAGTAGACGCGGGTGGTTTCCACGTCCAGCTTCAGGCGCGGATCGGCGGCCACGGCGGCTTTGAACTGCTCGAAGCCAGCCTTGCCGTCGGTGCGCACGCTGATCGATTGCCAGGCACTGCGCTGGTAGGTGGTGGCCAGCGTGTCGGCGTCGGTCCACAGTTCCGAGTCATGCGCATCGCCGGTAGCGAACACGCCCACGACCGTCCAGGTCTGGTTGCCCAGGGTGAGCGTTTTGCCAACATCCATGTCGCGGAACTGGCTCCTGGCGCCCTGGCCGACCACGATCTCGCGCAGGCCGGCGGCGAACCGGCGACCTTCGACGATCTTGACCTTGTCATGCACGGCCCACGCCTGCGGGCCGACACCGCGGAACTGCGCGTTGACGTCGGTGCCATCGGCCTTGGACACCAGGTTGACCACCTGCGAGAGTTCCGGCGACAGCAGCGGCCGCCCCTGCGCATCGCGGGTGATGCCGGGCAGAGTGGACAGCGTCGGGACCTGTTCGCGGGTGATGACCGAGTTGGTCTCGGCCTGCGAACCGCCGCGCAGCACGATCGCGGTGGTGTCATCGCCGGTGTTGTTGAGCGTGGCCTGGAAGCCTTCGCCCATCGCCAGCATCGCCACCAGTACGCCAACCACGCCGGCGATGCCGACCACGATCACCGAGGAGGCACCCCAGCGCTGCGGCAGGCTGGCGATGCCGATACGGGTGGCGGCCAGGGCCAGCCGACCACTGCGGGTGAGCGCCAGCCACAGCCCCAGCAGTACCGCGATGGCGGCTACGCCGATCCACGGCAGGCCGATCCAAACCACCAGGCCAACGGCCAGCAGCACCACGGTCACCGCGTTTCCCAGCCACTTCTTGAGCTTGTTCATGTCGGTGTCCTCTTCAGCGGCCGGCGAGCGCGTCGACGATCTTCAGGCGCTTGGCGCGCAGTGCGGGCAGCAGCCCGACCACGATGCCGATCACCACGATCAGGACGATGCCCACCAGCCAGGTCGGCGTCGGTACGTGCGGCGGCAGCATGCCCATGCTCTTGGGGCTGATGGCCGGCAGGATCAGCGCCGCCAGGCCCATGCCGATCAGCCCACCGAGGCCGATCAGCAGCACCGATTCGACCATCACCAGGGTCAGCACCGTGCTGTCCTTGAAGCCCAGCGTCTTCAGTGTGGCCAGTTCCGGAACGCGCTCGCGCACCGCCTGGGCCATGGTGTTGCCGGTCAACAGCAGCAGGGTGAAGAACACCGCGCCCATGATCGAGGTGACGATCATGCCGATGTCGGCGAACTGTTTCACGAACGCCTGCTGGAACGCCGATTCGGTCTGGGTCTTGGTTTCGTGGTCGGAGTTGGCCGAGATCGCATCGATGGCCTGCGCCACCCTTGATGACTGCTCCGGGTTGTCCAGCGTCACCGTGTACCAGCTGACCTGGTTCTTGATGTAGTCGTTGGACTCATCGAAGTACTTCCAGTTCATCATCAACTGGCGTTCTTCATTGGCCGCCAGTGCGCGATCCTTCGAGCGGTAGATGCCCTTCAGTTCCAGCGGCCAGTCGTTGCTGCCGCCACGTGGGAAGATGGTGGCTTGCAGCGGGATGGTGTCGCCGATCTTCCAGCCGAACTGCTTGGCCAGCGTCTCGCCGACGATCGCGCCGGTACGGGTCTGCTGCCAGTCCTGCAGCTGCGCCGGGTCGATCTGCAGCTCGCGGTAGACATCGAAGTAGTTGGGCGCCACCGAGAAGTTGGGGAAGAAGTTCTTCGGGTCCTGGTAGATGCCGCCGAACCACATGCCGTAGGTGACATCGCGCACGCCGCTGACCTGGCGGATCTGCGTTTCCAGGCGGATCGGCAGCGACTGGGTGATCGACAGGCGCGAAGCCACCACCAACCGGTTGGCACCTTCCACACTGCCACCGGACGAGAACGCCACGCGCACCGAGTCGAGCATGCCGAACAGCAGGAACGCGGCCACCACCGACAGCAGGGTCAACAGGGTGCGGGTGCGGCTGCGGAACAGCTGCGCCCAGACCAACGAGAAGTATTTCATCGCTGTGGCCTCCGTCAGTGGGCCAGCGGCGCGTCGGCCAGCTCGCCCTTGTCCAGGTGCACCGTGTGGGTGGCGTACTCGGCGGCCTTCGGGTCATGGGTGACCATGATGATGGTCTTGCCGTGTTCGCGGTTGAGCTGCTGCAGCAGGCCCAGGATCTCTTCGGCGGACTGGCGGTCAAGATCGCCGGTAGGTTCGTCGCAGATCAGGAAGGTCGGGTCGGAGACGATCGCGCGGGCGATCGCCACGCGCTGCTGCTGGCCGCCGGACAGTTCGTTGGGGCGATGGCTGCGGCGGTCTGCCAGGCCGACCAGGGTCAGCGCGATCTCGGCATTGCGCTTGCGCTGCGCCGCGCTGAGGTGGGTCAGCAGCAACGGCAGTTCCACGTTCTTCTGTGCGGTCAGCATCGGCATCAGGTTGTAGAACTGGAACACGAAGCCGACATGGTGGCTGCGCCACGTCGACAGCTGGCCGCCGCTCATCTGGTCGATGCGCTCGCCTTCGATGCTGATCTCACCGCCGGTGGGGTTGTCCAGCCCGCCGATCAGGTTGAGCAGGGTGGTCTTGCCGGAACCGGACGGGCCCATCAGCGCGACGAAATCGCCGCTGGCGATATCCAGGTCGATGCCGTGCAGTACCTGCACCTTTTCGGGGCCACGCTGGTAGGTCTTGGTGATGTTGCGCAGTGAAACCAGGGTCGACATGGGTGGTTCTCCACGAAAGGCGGGAAACGGGGATGCGTCCCGGCCAACGGCCGGCACGCGTCGAACAGTGGTGCATTCCAGCGGTACTGCCGGTGGCGCCATGCGGGCGCCGGGCCGTTACTGCGCTTGCTTCTGCTTGACCCTGGTGCCGTCGCGCAGGGTGTCCGGCGGGTTGACCACCACCGACTCCCCTGCGCTCACGCCCTTGAGGATCTGGCGGTCCTTGCCCATCGCCTGGCCCGCCTCGACCGTGCGCTGCTGCACGCGGTTGTCATCGCCCAGTGCGAGGACCACCGACGCGCCCTCACGCTCGACCACCGCAGTGGCCGGAACGCGCACGCCCTGCGGCTTGGCTTCGGTCTGCGGCTTGGCCTGTTCCAGGAAGCTGACCCGCACGCCCATCTCCGGCACGATGCGCGGGTCTTTCACCTTCAGTGCCACCCGCACCTTCACCGTGGCCTTGCCGCGGTCAGCGGTGGGAACGATGGCGATCACCTCGGCCGGGATCTTCCAGTCCGGGTAGGCGTTGAGCGTGGCTTCCACCGGCATCTTCGGCTGCACGCGGCCGATGAACGCTTCGCCGACCTCGACTTCGATCTCCAGCGATTCCATGTCGACGATGGTGCCGATGCCGGTACGGGTGAAGCCACCACCGGCCGACAGCGGCGAGACGATTTCGCCGGGCTGCGCGGCCTTGGCGGTGACCACGCCGGAGAACGGCGCGCGCACGATGTTGTTGTCCACGCCAAGGTCGGCGATGGACAGCTGGTCGTTGGCAACCTTGACGTTGCGTCGTGCGGTTTCCAGCTGCGCACGCAGGTTGTCACGCTGGGCCACTGCCTGGTCGTACTGCGAACGCGAGACCAGCTGCTGGCCGACCAGCGCCTGCAGGCGGCTGGCTTCAGCGGCGGCCTGCTTCTGCTGTGCTTCCAGGCCGACCACCTGGCTGCGTGCGGCCTGCAGCTGCGAGGCGTACAGGTTGCGCTGCGCGTCGGCATCGATCGGGTCCAGGGTGGCCATGATCTGCCCCTGTTCCACCCGCATGCCTTCTTCGATCATCACCTCACGCACCTTGCCGGTGATCTTGGCCGACACCGTGGCCATGCGCCGGGCGACCACGTAGCCGCTGGCGTCGAGCACCGAACTGCTGGCGCTGCCCTGCTGGATGGCCACCGCCGGTGCGGTGTCCACTTCCACGGTGGGCGCGCGGCCGAACAGTGCGAATGCACCACCGGCCAGCAGCACGATGATCACGGCCACGGCGATCCACAGCCAGCGGCGGCCACCACTGCCGCCACTGGAGGCGGGCGGCGGCGACTTGCGGTCGATACGGAGTTCCTTCAACAGCTCGGCAGAAGCGTTCATTCGTTCCATCACAGGCGTTCGGGCGGGTGTGACCGGAAGGGCAGGCAGCGGCGGTTCCGGCGGTGGAGCGTGCGGCACAGCATGAAGGCAGGTGCATCGGCGATGGCAGTGACAGCTGTCATCCGATGTCATTGACGGCGGCAACTGCGAAATGTGACCACGGCGGCACAGGATGGCAACGTCCCCGCTACCGGTACCGCACATGGATACGATCGCCCCGTCGCTGGCCCGCCTGCAGCAGGTGCAGGTGCGTTACCGCGACCATACCGCCCTGCACGGCATCGACCTGCAGGTGCGCGCTGGCCAGGTACTGGCCCTGCTAGGCCGCAACGGTGCGGGCAAGAGTACCGCGATCAGCGTGCTGTTGGGTTTGCGCCGTGCCGACGCCGGCCAGGTCGAGCTGCTGGGTGGTGATCCGCAGCAGCGCGATCATCGGCTCGGCCTTGGCGTGATGCTGCAGAGCACCAGCCTGCCGCCAATGCTGCAGGTGGATGAACTGGTGGCGCAGGCGCGTCGCCGCCTGCGCCGGGTCGGCTGAACTGGCATGATCGGCAGCGATCGTCCCCGCCTGGAATCTTCCGTGCCACCGAGCTGGCTTGCGTCCCTGCTGCGCCCTGCCCCGGATTCGGCGGTGGCCGAACTGCTGCGGCGTGGCAAGTCGCCCTGGAGTGGTGCGATCCACCTGCTGTGGTCGGTCTGGATCTTCCTCACTCCAGTGCTCGGGAACGGCTTCACGCTGCGCTGGCTGCTGCTGACCCTGGCCAGCTATCCGTTGTTCCTGCTGTTCTATGCCAGGGTGATGCTGGCGCCACGGCACCACGCCTGGCGCTACGCCCTGGGCATGATCGTGATGGCCCTGGTGCTGCTGCCGTGGTATCCGTCGGGACTGAGCTACTTCGTGTTCGGCTGCGTGATGATCCGCATGAGCAGCCGCGGCGGCTGGTGGGTGTACCTGTTGCAGCTCACTGGCCTGAATCTCCTGTTCTGCAGCACCGCGCTCTACTTCGGTTATCCGTGGCAGGCCATGGTGTGGATGCCGGCGGTGTCGTTCATTGTCGGGCTGGTGGTGAACGTGGAGGCCTTGAGCCATCAGCGCGACGTCGCCCTGCAGCTGTCCCAGGATGAGGTGCGGCGCCTGGCAACCACCGCCGAGCGCGAGCGCATTGGCCGTGATCTGCATGACCTGCTGGGCCACACGCTGTCGCTGATCACGCTGAAGCTGGAACTGGCGCGCAAGCTGTACGACCGCGATGACGCGCGTGCACGGCAGGAGATCGGTGAAGCCGAGGCCATCGCCCGCGAAGCGCTGGCACAGGTACGCAGTGCGGTGACCGGCATCCGTGCCAGCGATCTGGCCGGCGAACTGGCATCGGCGCGGCTGCTGTTGGAATGCCAGCAGGTGCACCTGCAGTACATGCCGCCGCCGCCGATGCCAGTGGAAGTAGAGCGTGGGCTGGCACTGGTGCTGCGCGAGGCGGCGACCAACATCGTGCGCCACGCGCAGGCGACCCGGGTGCAGGTGGATTTCATGCTTGAGGACCGACAGTTGGTAATGCAGATACGCGATGACGGCCGTGGTGGCGTGCAGGCCGAGGGCAACGGATTGTCTGGCATGCGTGAGCGGGCAGCAGCGCTGGGTGGCCAGTTGACGCTGCAGTCGCCGCGCGGGGAAGGCACGCTGCTGACCGTGCGCGTGCCCCTGGTGGCCGCGACTACGCCGCTGTCGCCGGCATCGCTGGCACAGGGAGGCGCGGCATGATCCGCATCCTGCTGGCCGAGGATCAGGCGATGGTGCGTGGCGCATTGTCGGCGTTGCTGGGCCTGGAACCGGATATCGAGGTACTGGGCAGTGCTGCCGACGGCGAAGCCGCCTGGCGCATGCTGCAGCAGTTGCAGCCGGACATCCTGGTCACCGACATTGAGATGCCGGGGCTGAGCGGGCTGGAACTCGCCCAGCGCATCGCCCGTCATGAACTGCCGATCAAGGTGGTGATCGTGACCACCTTCGCCCGTGCCGGTTTCCTGCGCCGCGCGCTGGAAGCGGGCGTACTGGGCTATCTGTTGAAGGATGCACCGGCCGAGAAACTGGCCGAAGCGCTGCGCAAGGTGAAGCAGGGCATCCGCGCGATCGATCCGCAGCTGGCGCTGGATGCGTGGTCGCAGGCCGACCCGCTGACCGACCGCGAGCGCCGCGTACTGCGCCTGGCGGGCGAGGGCCGCACCGCCAGCGAGATCGCCGAGCAGCTGGGGCTGTCGCATGGCACGGTGCGCAATTACCTGTCCGAATGCATCGGCAAGCTGGGCGTGGCCAACCGGATCGAGGCGTACCGGCTGGCGCGGCAGAAGGGGTGGTTGTAGGGGGGCGTCACTTTTCTTTTCGCGCGAAAAGAAAAGTAACCAAAAGAAACGCGCCGCCAGCCGCGAGCCGGTGCTGCGCACCGGTGCCCTGTGCTCCTCGGTCCGTCGAGGGAGGGCGCGGGAACTCGCTGCGCTCAGACACCCGCGCCTCTTCGCCCTCGCCGGACCTGTGGTGCTCGGCTCGCTCAAGGCGGAATGGAAGGTCAAGATCAACGGCAAAGGCATCCACGCATGGCGTGGATCTACTGGGTGCAGCTGCGGCTTTTGACGTTGGGTCCGCCTTGTAGCGAGCCGAGCATCGCGGGGGAATCAGGGGCGAAGAGGCGCCGATGTCTGAGCGCAGCGAGTTCGGCGCCGTCCCCTGATTCACCGAGAAGCGCAGGGTACCGGTGCGCAGCACCGGCTCGCGGCCGGCGGCGTGTTTCTTTGGTTACTTTCTTGATGGCGCACATCCATGTGCGCCACCCTACGGGCCGGCTACGCCGTTCCGCGCTGCTCCTGCAGCGCGGTGCACGAGCAAAGAAAGCGACACCCCTCCGCGGTCGCGGAAAAGGGCAGCCGGGAACCCCCGGCGAACCCATTCAATCCTTCCCGCGTGCCATCGCCTGGAACACGCCATCGCGGCGCACCCACAGGTGGAACAGGGCCGCACCCACGTGCATCAGCACCGTGGCGAACAATACGTAGGCCAGCAGGCTGTGCGCATTGCGCAGCGCGGCGTATAGCGCTGGCGTGTGCGGCACGATCGGCGGCAGGTGCAGGCCACCGCCCAGCACGATCGGGTAGCCGCCGGCCGACAGCATCGCCCAGCCGATCAACGGCATCGCCAGCATCAACGCGTACAGCATCCAGTGCGAAGCCTTCGCCGCCAGCACCTGCCACGCGGGAAGGTCCGCTGGCAGCGGCGGTGGGCGATGGCGCAGGCGGTTGTACAGGCGCAGCACCGCCAGCAGCAGGATGGCGATACCCAGCGGCCGGTGCAGGTCGATCAGCATGGGGCGCAGGTGCAGCGAGGCGACCATGGTCACGCCGATGAACAGCATGGCGATGATCATCAGCGCCATGGACCAGTGCAGCACCCGGGCGAGCAGGTTGAAGTGGCCGTTGCCGGTGCTCATCGTGCCTCCCCCTTCGTTTGTGCCGCCGCACCGCTGGCGCGCTCGCGCTCGCGGCGGTTGAACGACTGCGAATACACCGCCGAGCGCGCAGCCAGGATCGGGTCATCGCTGCCGCGTACGCCGCTGGGCACGATCAGCGGATCGAAGTTGAGCTGGCCGCAGGCGCCTTCTTCCTGCGACTGCATGCGGTCGAGGCTGAGCACGCCGGCCACCACCTGTTCGCGCGATTCAGGCCACGGCACCGAGGGATCATCGATGGCATCGCCCGGCGCGGCCAGGCTGACCACCAGGTTCCAGCGCACCGGGCCGGTGGCTAGGCGCTGCCGCAGTTCCTGGCTGAGGAAATCGACATTGGCCTGCTTGCGTGCCTCTGCATCCATCTCCACCAGCGGCGCCTGCGGCTGCCAGCGCCAGCGCACCGCGCGTTTCTGTCCCTGCGCGTTGGTGAACCAGAAACTGTTGACGCTGTTGAACGTGGTGTTGGCCCAGCTGCTGGTCCACGGTGCGCTCTTGGCCCATTGCTGGAAGGCCTGTGCGCTGGGGTACCTGGCCAGCACGGCCGCCATCTTCTGCGGGTCGGGCTTGCCGGTGGCCGGGTCCGGAATCTGCGCGCGGGTCTGCTCGTAGAACGCCTCGGCGGTGGGCACGGCGAAGAACGGGAAGCTGTTCATCGCCATCCGCCATTCCTGCCCGTCATCGCTCACCAGCTGCACGGCGATGCTGCGCACGCGCGCGCTGCCATCGGCGCCGTGCGGATCACCACCGCCGATCGACAGCCGGCCCAGCACCGGAACCTTCGCCTGCGAGAACACCCGCGCGCTGGACAGCGTGGGCGCCTGCGCGCTGGGTTCGAACCAGCCGCTCACGCACACGCCTTTGCTGTGCGCGCGGCGGAAGCCGGGATGCGCAGGGCCGGTGGCCTCGATGGTGTCGGTGAAACGCTGTGCGGTCAGCCGGTCGCGCCCGATCCAGCCGGCCAGCCAAGCGAAGGCGAGGGCGACGATGCCCAGGATCAGTGCGATCAGCGCGATCCAGGGCAAGGGTGAATGCCGGCGCGGCGCGCCCGGCTCCTGGCCGGCGCGGGTGTAGCGGAAGAGCGACATGGTCGGATTCCTGCCTTCACGGATGTGTGGGTGGGCGACCACCACATCCTCGCAGAACCCGACCGGGGCCGAAATTCAATTTTTCGTCAGATTTGCAGGGTGATGCAGTGCCGACCAAGGTCGGCACCCACTGGCATGGGTGGCGCCGGGCCATGCCCGGCAGCTCCATCAGCCGTAACGTGCCTTCAGCATCGTCCAGGCCGAACGCAGGGCCAGGGCTTCGCCACCGGCCGGGCGGCCCGGGCGCTCGCCATCGTTCCAGGCATACACGTCAAGATGTGCCCAGCGCTGTCCGTCTTCCAGGAAGCGTTCCAGGTACAGCGCGGCGGTGACCGAGCCGGCCATGCGCGAACCGGCATTGGCCAGGTCGGCGATACCGCTGCTCAGGTAACGCAGGTACGGACGCCACAGCGGCATGCGCCACACCGGATCACGGGTGGCATCGCCGGCCTGCAGCCACTGCTGGGCCACCGTGTCATCGTTGCTGAACAGCGCCGGCAGATCCGGACCCAGCGCGATGCGCGCCGCGCCCGTCAGGGTAGCGAAGTCCAGCACAAGGTCCGGCTTCTGCTCACCGGCGAACGTCAGCGCGTCGCACAGGATCACCCGACCTTCGGCATCGGTGTTGTCGATCTCCACGCTCAGGCCCTTGCGGGTGGCGATCACTTCGCCCGGACGGAAGGCATCCGGGCCGATCGCATTTTCCACGGCCGGTACCAGCAGGGTCAGGCGCACCGGCAGCTGCTGGGCCATCACCAGCCCGGCCAGGGCCAGCGCGTGGGCGGCGCCGCCCATGTCCTTCTTCATGTTGCGCATGCCATCGGCCGGCTTGATGTCCAGGCCGCCGGTATCGAAGCACACGCCCTTGCCGACCAGCGCCAGCGCCGGGTCGGTCTCCTTGCCCCAGCGCAGCACGATCAGCCGCGGCGCACGGTGCGAGGCACGGCCCACCGCATGGATGGCCGGGAAGTTCTGCGCCAGCAGTTCGTCGCCGGTGATGGCTTCCACCTGCGCGCCATGCGCTTCAGCCAGGGCACGCGCGGCGTCTTCCAGCTGCTGCGGGCCCATGTCTTCGGTCGGCGTGTTGACCCAGTCACGCACGCGCAGGCTGGCGGCGATCAGGTCGGCCACCTCACCGGTCGGTGCGGCAACAAGCTGGGCCGGCGCGCGGTTGCGCTTGCGGTAGCGGTCGAAGCGGTAGCTGCCCAGGCCCCAGCCCAGCTGCAGCAGTGCCTGCTCGGCGGCCGGCAGTTCGCTGGCCAACTGCCACACGCTGCCTTCCGGCAGGGCATGTGGTGCATGGGCGTAGCTGTAGGCATCGGCACGATCGCCAACGCCGATCACCGCGCCAGCCAGGCCATCGGCGCCGGGCAGCAGCGCAACCGAATGCGCGCCCGCAGTGAAGCCCTGCGACTTCAACCACGCCTGGGTGGCAGCGGATTGGCTGTTCTTCCACGCCTCGAACTGGCTGCGGTCCAGCACGTGCAACGGCAGCGCGGCGGTGGTGTCGGCGGTGAAACCAGTGATCTCGCTCATGCGTCAGGTACTCCGGGATGCGTCAGCGTCGGCGGCGTCGAGGTTGGCATCGAGCCAATCGGCCAGGCCGGTGAGGGTGTCGAACTGCAGGTCAGGCTGCAGCTGCGGATGGTTCCAGGTGGCCGCTTCACGGTTGATCCAGCAGCCGCGCAGGCCGGCAGCCATCGCGCCGGCCACGTCCATCTCGACGTGGTCGCCCACGTGCAGCACCTGCGCCGGGGCGACGCCCAAGCGGTCGCAGGCAGCGTGGAAAATGCTCGCTTCCGGCTTGGCCGCGCCATGCTCGCGCGCGCCCAGCTGGAAGCTGAAGTGATGGGCCAGGCCGATCCGTTCCAGATCGGCGTTGCCGTTGCTCAACGCGGCCACCGGCACCCGCGCGGCGATACGCGCCAGTGCGTCGAGCGCATCGGGGTAGCACTCCACCTGATTGCGGGCGGCGTAGAACACTTCATATGCCGGTTCCAGAAGGTCCAGGCTGGCGCCGCTGTTTTCCAGCGCCTCCTGGATCGTCAGCCGGCGCAGCGCGCTCAGGTCGAAATGCAGGTGGGGGTTGTCGCGGAACGAGCGCTCGCGCAGTTCGCGCATGGCCGCCACCGGATACATCGCGGCGGTGGCGGGGCTGTGTTCACGCATCCAGTCGAACAGGACCTGGTCGATGCGGGCGCCGATCGGAGCGAACGGCCACAGCGTATCGTCGAGGTCGAGGGTGATGGCTAGGACAGGAAATTTCACCCCGCCATTCTACGCCTGCCCGCGCGGGCTTTCATGCGCCGCGGCGGGCTTGGGTCACTGCAGGGTGCGTCAGCGCAGGTCGTAGGAGCAGCCAATGGTGGTCTGGCCGTCGAACCGCTGCACATCCAGGTTGTGCCGGCCCACTTCCCGCGAATAGGTACCTGCCACCGGATTGGACAGCTTCGCCAGTGCCGCGATCTGTTCGACGCTGGCAGTGCTGAAGTACGCGGTGAAACTGTCGACGCCATCCTCGCCGCTGTCGCCGTCGTACACCTGCAGGCGGGTCACGGGCTGGCCCAGCACCATCAGTGGCGTGGTCAACCGGAACTCGCCGCTGGACTCGCCGTTTTCCGCCCGCAGCGGGGGCGGCGCCAGCAGCTGCGCCATGGCTTCGAACTGCTTGGGGGTGAGGTGGCGCTTGCAGGTGACTGCTTCGACCAGCTGGGTACGCGCCTGGTCGGCAGCCGGTGGCGTCGCGGCGAAAGCAGGGGTGGCAAGGCAGGCGAGGGCGAGGCAGCGTGTGGCGAACGAGGTCATCCGAACGGATCCATCCGAAAAAAGGGGGAGTATTCTGCCAGTTCTTCCCTTGTTTCCGGTCCTGGCCCGCTCACTCCAGCAGGCGCGCCCAGCCCTGCATGCCCTCCAGTCGTGCCAGCACCAGCTTGATGCAGACCAGCAGTGGCACCGCCAGCAGCAGGCCGATCATGCCCCAGGCCCAGCCGAACACCATCAGCGCCAGGATCAGCACCAGCGGTGACAGTTTCATCTGCCGGCCAAGCACGATCGGGGTCACCAGCTGCCCTTCCAGGGTATGCAGGGTCAGGTAGGCGGCCGCAGGCAGCAGCGCCTGCAGCGGGTCGCGGAACTCGACGAAGCCCATCAGCAGCATCAACGCGACGCCGAGCAGCGGGCCGACATAGGGAGCGAAATTCAGCAGCGCCGCCACGGTTCCCCACAGCAGCGCCTCCTGCAGGCCGATGCCCAGCAGCATCAGCACCCCGGCCAACAGCAGGCCGACCACGGTGTTGATCACGCTGATGGTCAATACGTAGCGCGATACCTCATGCTCGATCGAGCGCAGGATGTCACTGGTGAAGCGCTGCTGCTGCCGGTTCGGGAACAGCGCGATCGCTGCACGCTGCAGGCTCTGGCCGTAGATCATGAAGAACAGCGTCAGCAGCACGACGGCCAGCACCGAGGCGGCCAAGCGCGGCGCACGGGTGAGCATGCGGTAGGGGTCGTCCAGCTGGGTGCGGATCACCTGCACCTTGCGGTTACCGTCGCCGCCGGCCACGCGCGCGAAATTCTCTGCGGCCTGGTTGGCCTGCTGCACCGGCTTGGTCAGGTCCTGCACTTGGCGGGCGACTTTGCGTAGCTGCTGCGGTGCTTCCTGTGCCCAGTCCATCGCCGGGCCGATCAGCTGCACCGCCAGCGCACCGGTCACGCCCAAGCCGGCGCCCAGCACCAGCAGGGCGCCGAGCGCGCGCGGAATCCACAGTTTCTGCAGCAGGCGCAGGATGGGGTTGCCGACCAGGGCGAAGAACATCGCCAGCAGGACCGGCAGGATGATGTCCTGCGCCGCCCACAGGGTGAACGCCACGGCCAAGGTCGCCAGGATCACCAGCGACATCGGGCCACGTGGGCGCGAGGGGGGCGGCAGGGGTGCGGACTCGTCCGGCGCAGGCGACGACGGGGACAACAGGGACTCGCTCATCGACGCACCGACCAGAAAGAGAAGCCCATTATCGGCCCGCCGCGATCAACGCGGCGGGTAAGGTTCGTCAACGTTCGGACAACTCGGTCGCCGCTTCGGCGGGACGGGGCTCATGCAGCTCGGGCTCGGCCACCGGGCGTGCTGCCGGTCGTGCCGCGGCAGCGGATGGCGGCCCGGCCGCTTCATCCACCTGGTCGGCGGCATCGTCTGCGGTTTCCGCCGCCTGCGCCGCCACCACCGAAGCAAACGCGGCCTGGGCGCTGGCGAACAGGCTGGACACCGAACCGACCATCTGCAGCCAACGCGCTCCGTTGACCTTGCCCGGAACCTCCAGCTTGCCGGCGATGAACCCGCCGGCCAGACCCACCACCACGATGCGCAGTGGCGACCAGCCCTGTCGCCAGACCTGGCTGAGCACGTTCCAGTGGTCCTGGGTCTCGCCGAGGCGCACGGCCATCACCTGTTCGCAACGTTTCACACGCCGCTGCAGTGCACCGAACTTCATGGCTTGCCCTCCGGGATCTGCACGCCGGCATCGGGATCATCATCGGTGGGCTCATCGAACAGGCCCAACCGGGACAACTGACGCCGGGTGGCGTGCATGCCGGTGTGGTGGAAGAAGTACGAAACGCGCCAGATCGCATAGCCGGTAACGGCCAGGCTCAGCAACGAGGTGATCAGCAGGGCCTGCAGCCAGCTCAGGCCGAAGCTCTGCAGCAGGGCGATGAGGGTAGCGGCCAGCAGCAGCCAGGCCGACGCACCGAACACGATGGCGACGCCGGCCCAGGCCAATGCGCGGCCGAATGCGCTGCGCGCCAGCGCGAAGTCCGCCGACGCCAATCGGCGCAGCGAACGCAGCGAGTGCTTGGCCGAATCGGCAGTCGCCCGGCCGGCTGCGCCGACCTGGCGGATGCTTTCGTCCAACGGCGGCGTGGCCGCCGGATCAGGACGTTGCGTGGTGTCTTCGCTCACGCCGCAGCTTACTTGTCGCTGCCGCGGGCCAGCTTGGCGATGATCCAGCCGGTAGCGAAGGCCACGCCGAACGAGGCCAGCGGACGTTCGCGGATCAGCTCAGCAGCGCTGTCGATCAGGTCCTTGCCCTTGTCCATCAGCGCGTCGACCTGTTCCTTGGCGGCGGCACCACCGAACTCGGCAGCAGCCAGGCCCGACAGCGCGCTGTCGGAAAGTTCAGCCTTGACGTTGGCCTTGCCGATGCGCAGTTCATCGGTCGCGGCGCCGGTAGCGCCCTTGATCGCACCGCCGGCAGCGCTGGCGGCCTGCTTCAGGTGGGAACCGGCTTCACCCAGGTGGTCCTTCAGGTTCTCGGTATTGGTGGGGCTCATCGAATCACTCCTGTTGCGATGGGGGAACGGGCGATCGGCGCTTGGCCGACCTGGACGTACAGCAATAGCATCACGTGGGTATAGGGGGCGTTACGGCCAGGCGATCAGCGCATCACCAACTGGCCCTGCTGCTGCCCATTGTTGCGCAGCACGCGCAGCACCAGGGTGGGCGGGCGCTGCTGGAAATTGGCGCGCCAGCTGGCCAGGTCGGCGAACTCGCCCACCGTGGCATCGGTGATGATGTCGCCCTGCTGCAGGCCGTTGGTCGCAGCGCGGCTGCCGCGCTTGACCTCGCTGACCAGCACGCCGCCCACCCCGGACTGGCGCAGCGATTCCGGCAGGTCGACGAAGCTGGCACCGGTCAGGCGCGGGTCCAGGCTCTCGCCGCTGACCACGCGTGCCTGTTCCTTCAGCGTTGCCTTGATCTGCAGCGGCTTGCCTTCGCGGCGAACGTCCAGGGTCAGCACGCTGCCCACCGCCGCCAGGCCTTCCACGTTGTGCAGTGCTTCGGCACTGTCCACACGCTGGCCGTTGGCCGAGACCACCACGTCGCCCGGTTTCAATCCCGCAGCGGCACCGGCCGAACCGGCCAGCACGCGGGTTACCAGGGCGCCACGGGTTTCGCCCAGGCCCAGGCCCTGCGCGATCTGCGCGCTCAGGTTCTGGCTTTCGATGCCCAGCGTGCCGCGCACCACCACGCCATGCTTGACCAGCTGGTCCACCACGCTGCGGGCCAGGTTCGAGGGAATGGCCAGGCCCAGGCCGATGTTGCCGGCCATGCTGCCCTGCGGATTGAAGCTGGCGGTGTTGATGCCCACCAGCTGGCCCTGCAGGTTGACCAGCGCGCCACCGGAATTTCCCGGGTTGATCGATGCATCGGTCTGGATGAAGTTCTGGTAGCCCAGCCCGCGGATGCCACTGCGGCCCACCGCCGAGACGATGCCCGAGGTGACCGTCTGGCTGAAACCGAACGGATTGCCGATGGCAACCACGAAGTCGCCCACCCGCAGCTGGTCGCTGTTGCCCAGCTTGATGTCGGTCAGGTTCTGCGCCGGAATGCGGATCAGCGCGATGTCGGTGTCGCGGTCCGAGCCGAGGAACTCTGCCTTTACCGTGCGCCCATCCGCCAGTGTCACCTGCACGTCATCGGCATTGTCGATGACATGGTGGTTGGTCAGCACCAGCCCTTCGGTGGCATCGATGATGACGCCCGAACCGAGTGACTCGTTGATCCGCTCCTGCGGGATGTCCGGGAACAGGCGTCGGAAGAACGGGTCGTTGAAGAACGGGTTGCGTACCCGCACCACCTGCTTGGTGTTGACGCTGACCACCGCCGGCATCGCTTTTTCCAGCATCGGTGCAAGCGAAGGCACCGCCTGCCCGGCGACTGCGGCCGGCAGCGCTGCGGACGTGGGCAGTACCGCCGGCAGCGGAGCGGCGTCGGCACGGTTGTCCAGGTGCGCATTGAGGCCGGTGGCAACGAAGCCGCCGAAGGCAGCGGCGATTGCGAGCGTAAGCAGGGTGGGAAGCGGTCGCATGGGAGTCGGTTCGCAGGCTGAGGTAGGGGCCATTGACGCATACGGTAGAACAAGCTGAATGAGTGTGTCGCGATCTGGATAAATGCCCCATGAAAATCCGACCCGCGCCGAGGGCGCCGGACAGCCGACGCGCGCACCACAACGCTGTTCGCGACAGCCGCGATCGCGCGCCGTCAGGCATGCCGGCAGCGCCTTGATACACCGTGACACTTGCGCAGTTCCGCGCATCCCGACCTTGCGATGACGCTCAGTGCTACGCGGATGTGTGGCTGCCGCCAGTGCCTGCATCGGTACCCCAGCAACCGGCAGGCTGTGCAGCACACTGCTTAAAAAAAGGGATTTCCTGACTGCGGGGCGCGTCAGCGGCCGCCATCGCTTACATCAGTTGCGTCGCACCGGATGCGATTGACCAGGCGTGCCCGTTCCACGATAGCCATTGTCGGTATAGCATCGCCCCGTTTTGACAATCCAGGCCCCTAGGAGGGCAACATGAGCAACGGTAATGGTGTGTCGGTCGTGACCGACGCCGTCGAGAACGTGAAAGAAACCGCCACCAACGTCGGCGAGACCATCGCCCACGCCGCCGAAGACGCAGTGAAGTCGGTCAAGAAGACCGTCAAGCGCGCCCGCAAGGCTGCCACCACCCGCGTCGCCAAGGCCAAGAAGGTCGTGGCCAAGGTCGAGAAGACCGTTGCCAAGAAGGCCGAGAAGGCCGCCAAGTCGGTCGGCAAGACCGTCGCCAACGCCAAGAAGAAGCTGGAAGCGGCCAAGAAGAACGCCAAGGCCGAAGCTGCTGCCCTGAAGAAGGAAGTGGCCAAGAAGAAGGCGGCTGCCGGCAAGACCGTGACCAAGAAGGCTGCTGCTGCCAAGAAGACCACCAAGGCTGCCGGCAAGAAGGTCGCCACCGTGAAGAAGGCCGCCACCAAGAAGGTTGCGACCGCCAAGAAGGCTGTGGCCAAGAAGACCGCTGCTGCCAAGAAGGTTGTCGGCAAGAAGGTCGCTACCGCCAAGAAGGCTGTAGCCAAGAAGACCGTGGCCGCCAAGAAGGTTGCCGGCAAGAAGGTCGCTACCGCCAAGAAGGCTGTGGCCAAGAAGACTGTCGCTGCCAAGAAGGTCGTCGGCAAGAAGACCGCTGCTGCCAAGAAGGTTGTCGGCAAGAAGACCGTCGCTGCCAAGAAGGTTGTCGGCAAGAAGACCGTCGCTGCCAAGAAGGTCGTCGGCAAGAAGACCGCCGCTGCCAAGAAGGTTGTCGGCAAGAAGACCGCCGTCGCCAAGAAGGTTGTCGGCAAGAAGGTCGCCGCTACCCGCAAGACCGTCGCCAAGAAGGCTGCACCGCTGAAGAAGGCTGTGGCCAAGAAGGCTCCGGCCAAGAAGGCCGTGCGCAAGGCTGCCAAGCGCAAGTAATCGCGCGTGGTTCGAAGGCCCTTCCGCTCATCGGGCGGGAGGGCCTTCTGCGTTTTCGGGGGCGCTCATCCGCGCCTGACGTGGATCTGCGGCAGCAGGCTGGGGCAAGATGAAGGTCTTCCGCAGGAGCTGTAACCATGGGCGGTATCGATTTCAGTTCCTGGCAGGGCGTGCTGTCCACCCTGGCCGGGTTGGTCCTGATCACCCTGCTCGGCGTGGGTATCCGCCTGCTGGTGATGCAGACCCTGCAGCAGCGCCGCGAACGCGAGAACCGCCAGATCAACGAGCGGCTGCGTACCTTGATGGCGGCCTACAAGACGCTGGGCGGCTCCTTCACCGGTGAGCTGGGGGTCGATCCAACCCACCTGCGCGACCTGCGCCAGCGGGCCCACGAAGAAGGCATCGCCGAGCCGGGCTCGGATCGGGCCCGGCGCATCCGCGATGCGGTCGAAGCGGCCTTGTCGGACATCCTGCTGCTGGGCACCGACGAGCAGGTACGGCTGGCCGCGCGCGCTGCCAGTGAACTGGCACAGGGGCGTGCGGTGCACACATACGAACTGGTGATCTCGCTGCGCGACTTCGTCCGCGAGGCGCTGGACCTTGCGCCGGTACCGGCCGACCTGGAGATCCCGCGCCAGGGGCCTACCCGCCCTGCGGGCAGCGGTGGCGGAAGTGGCAAGGGCCGCAACGAGGGCGAAGCCAAGGGCGGTCGCACCGGTGGAGGTGGCGGCGGCATGGGTGCCGGAATGGGCGGGCTGGGTGTTGGTGCAGGTGCTGCGCTGGGTGCCGGCCACGCGGCCGGTGAGGATGAAGCGGGCGCCCGCTGAGGACGCCCGCGCGGGTCAGCGCTTGAGTTCGAAGATCGGTTCGAATCCGCCGTAGATCATCCGTGCACCGTCGAACGGCATGGGATTCTTCGACGGGTCCAACCGCGGGTCTTCCATCATTTTCTGCATGCCTGCATCGCGGGTGGCCTTGTCCGGCCACTCGATCCAGGAAAACACCACTGTTTCCTCCGCCGTGGCTTTCACCGCGCCGAAGAAGTCGGTGGTCTTGCCGTGCGGCACGTCATCGCCCCAGCACTCGACCACGCGCAGTGCCCCATATTCCAGGAACACCACGTCGCCGGTACGGGCGTGGGCGAGGAATTTCTCCTTGTTGGCGGTCGGCACCGCCAGTACGAAACCATCGATGTAGCTCATCGCTTGCCTCCGGAATGGACCGTGCCAGGTGCACGGCCTTCATTGAGTCGACGCTTCACGGTGCGGCAAATCGACATCGGCTGCCGTCTCGTTGATATCGAAGCGCGTGCGCGTACCGCGCGCGTATGCCTGAGCCTTGCTGAATCAATGCAAAAAATTCAGCAATGCGAAGACTGCTGTTTTCAGGGAGCGTTGTGGCGAATAACGGAGAATTTACATTCCCGATGCGATGGCGCCCTGGCGCTGCTGCACACCATAAGAAAGTAAAGGTGTACCCCCATGAAGAATTCGCTGATTGCTCTGGCTCTGGCCGCTGCCCTGCCGTTCACCGCTTCGGCCGCCGAGAACCTGTCCTACAACTACGCCGAGGCCGACTACGCCAAGACCGACGTTGACGGCATCAAGGCTGATGGCTGGGGCGTGAAGGGTTCCTACGGCTTCCTGCCGAACTTCCACGCTTTCGGCGAATACAGCCGTCAGGAAGTCGACCACACCAACATCAAGGTTGACCAGTGGAAGGTCGGTGCCGGCTACAACGTCGAAATCGCTCCGTCGACCGACTTCGTTGCCCGCGTCGCCTACCAGAAGTTCGACCAGAAGCACGGCCTGGATTTCAACGGCTACAGCGCTGAAGCCGGTATCCGTACCGCGTTCGGTGCCCACGCTGAGGTCTACGGCCTGGTCGGTTACGAAGATTATTCGAAGAAGCACGGCGTCGACATCGACAGCCAGTGGTACGGCCGTCTGGGTGGTCAGGTCAAGCTGAACCAGAACTGGGGCCTGAACGGCGAGCTGAAGATGAACCGCCACGGCGACAAGGAATACACCGTCGGCCCGCGCTTCAGCTGGTAATCGCACCGCGGCGCAGTCCTGCGCTGCTTGTGCCTCGACAGGCCCGGCTCATGCCGGGCCTGTTTCGTTGTGGGGAACTGGAATGCCATCTGACTGCCCGGTGCGGAAAGATGTTGCGTTGCAATAAATTGGATTCCGCTGCCTGCGATCCCGACCTACGGTGGGCTTTCCGTACATCCGGATCTGCCGCAATGCCGCTTGTCGTTCCCGCTCTGCTCCCTGACCAGCCTTGCCGCCTGGCACTGCTGGCCCCGCATCCGGTACTGCGATTGGGCGTGGAAGTGGTGCTGCGCCAGCACGGCGGCGTGCAGGTCTGCGGCAGCGTTGCCGACGAACGCGCGCTGCTGGACCTGCTGCAACGCAACCCGGGCGGCATCGACCTGCTGTTGATCGATGCACTGCTGCCCGGCGATGCCGGTGATGGGCTGGCCCTGCTGCGCAGGCTGTCGCAGCGCTGGCCGCTGCTGCCGGTGCTGGTGCTGTCCGGGCATTGCAACGCCAGCACGGTTACCACGGCAATGCAGGCCGGTGCGCGCGGATTCCTGTCCAAAGCGACATCGGCAGAGATGTTGTTGCGCGCGGTCGATGTCGTGGCAAGTGGAAGGCGCTTCGTGCCACCGGAATTGCGCGCGCAATTGAACAGGCCGCGCATGCGGCGCACGCCGGCACCCGTGCTGGCGCCGTTGAGCCGGCGCGAGCGCGAGGTACTCAGGCTGGTCCTGCAGGGCTGCAGTACCGGTGAAGTCGCATTGCGGTTCGGCCGTTCGGCCAGCACTGTCAGCACGCAGAAGCGCACGGCCTACCGGAAGCTCGGCATCCACAGCGATGGCGAGCTGTTCCGCATCCGCCACCTGCTTGAATGCGGCTGAGCGGTCTACTCGCCCTGGTACTGCTTTTCTTCCACCAGCGCCGAACCGGCGACGCGGTTGATCTCGTTCTTCACCTGCACGCGTTCGCCGTTGGTGCCGTACACGCCGCGCGCCAGCTGGATGAACGCTTCGTCGAACACCTGCGCCGCTTCCTTGTCGCGCAGCTGGTCCTGGATCTCCCACATGCGCTCGTTGATGGCCTTCAGCTGCGTCTTCATCGCGGCCAGTGCCGGCTGCGCGTCAAGCTGCTGCTGCAGCAGCGGCAGCAGGCCGTCAAGCTCGGTGCGCACGTTGGCCAGCTTGGTCGCATCGTCGATGCGCTCGGCCTTGATCTCGAGAATGGTGATCTTGTCGATCAGCTCGCCGATCGATACCGGGGTCAGGATGGCGTCCACGTGGTTGGTTCCTGGAAATAGGCCCGCATGATACCGCGCTCACCGTAGCGCGGATTTACGCTGAATTTGCGCTGGCACGGCAGCATCGCCATCGAACCGTTACGGCCATGCCATCGACACTGCCGTCCCGGCGGACAGACCGCCTTCGACGAGGAAGTGAGTGCAGTGAAGAGCAAGGGGATGATCGTGGCCAGCGCGGCCGCACTGGCGGGGCTGCTGTGCGCCGGCAGCGTGCAGGCGCAGGTGCAGGTGAGTGGCACGGCGGCATTGACCAGCGACTATGTCTGGCGCGGCAGCTCGCAGAGCGAGGGCGATCCGGCCGCGCAGGTGGGGGCAAAGGTGACGGTGGGTTCGGGCTGGTATGCCAGCGCCTGGGGCTCGAATGTCTCGTTCACGCCGGACAGCGGGGCACGCAGCGAGTTCGATCTCGTCGCCGGCTGGTCGGGCGCGCTGTCGCCGGACTGGAGCCTGGATGCGAACCTCACCCGGTATGTCTATCCGGGCACCGGCCGCGCACTGGACTGGACCGAACTCAATGTCACCACCACCTGGAAGCAACGCGCCTGGCTGCAGGTTGCCCACTCCAACGATGCGCTGGCCGGCGGCCGTCGCGGCACCTACGCGCAGCTGGGCGTGCGGGTGCCGTTGAGCGAGCGCGTGCGGTTGGAAGCGGCGGTGGGGCAGTACTGGCTGGCTACCGCGCAGGGGCCGGACTACCTGCATGGCCAGCTCAGTGCCATCGCCACGCTGACGCCGGCCTGGGAACTGCGCGCCACCGTGCATGACACCGACAGCGCCGCCAAGCGGCTGTTCCCGGGCAATTCCGGTGGACGCTGGGAACTGGCGCTGCAGGGCAGCTTCTAGTCGGCCGATGTTGCCTGGCGTGTGCGCCAGGCACTGGGCAGCCACACCAGCAGGGCCAGTACCGCCACCGCAGTACCGGCCACGCACACGCCGGTCCAGCCGAAACGCTGGTAGACCTGCGCCGACAGCAGCGAGCCCAGCGAGCCACCGATGAAATAGCCGGTCATGTAACCGGCATTGAGGCGGTTGCGTGCCTCCGGCTGCAGCGCGTAGATCAGGTTCTGGTTGCTGACATGCAGCAGCTGCGCGGCCAGGTCCAGCACCACCACGCCGACCAGTAGCGCCAGCAGCGAGTGCGCCGACAATCCCAGAGGCAGCCAGGACAGCAGCAACAGCACCAGCGCAATGGCCGTGGCCCGGCCGGTCTGGCCACGATCCGACATGCGCCCGGCCAGGCCGGCAGCCAGCGTACCGGCGGCACCGACCAGCCCGAACAGGCCGATGGTGGCGTCGCTGTAGGCATACGGCGGCTGCGCCAGCAGGAATGCCAGTGGCGTCCAGAAGATCGCGAACATCGCAAAGCTGCACGCGCCGAGCAGTGTGCGTTGGCGCAGCACCGGTTCCTGCAGGAACAGCGTGCCGATCGAGCGCAGCAACGCGAAGTAGCCGAGCCCGGCAGTGTGGTGGAAACGCGGCAGGCCGCGATGCAGGGCCAGCGCGGTCAGCACCAGCGTACCTGCAGCGATCGCGTAGACCAGGCGCCAGTCGCCCAGGCTCGACAGCAGCCCGGCCACGGTGCGTGCCAGCAGGATGCCCAGCAGCAGCCCGCTCATCAGCGTGCCGACCACGCGGCCGCGATGCTCCGGTGCGGCCAGGGTGGCGGCGAACGGCACCAGTACCTGCGCCACCACCGAGAACAACCCGGTGATCGCTGTACCGGCCAGCAGCCATGGCAACGACGGCGCGCACGCGCTGATCACCAGCCCGCTGGCTGACAACAAGGTCATCACCACGATCAGCCGGCGGCGCTCGAACAGATCACCCAACGGCACCAGCAGGATCAGGCCGGCCGCGTAGCTCAACTGCGCAGCGGTCACCACCATGCCGACCTGGCCGAAAGGCACGCCGAAGGCATCGGCGATGGTATGCAGCAACGGCTGCGCGTAGTAATTGCTGGCCACCGCGACGCCGGTGGCGACCGACATCAACAGGATCTGCCAGCGCTGCAGGGGAGGAAGGGAAGGGGACACGCGATGTTCCGTGAAGCAGGGCAGCACAGTGTCTGCCTGCTGCGGTCATGATGGAAATGAATCATCATCATCCCTGTCATCTGAAATTGAGATACCGGTGTGAACCTCAAGCAGCTCGAGTTCGCCGTGGCCCTGGCTGAAGAGGGCAACTTCACCCGTGCGGCCGCGCGCTGCCACGTCGTGCAGTCGGCCTTGAGCCACCAGATCGCCCATCTGGAGCAGGAGCTGGGCACGACGTTGTTCGAGCGGCTGCCGCGCCAGGTGCGCGCTACGGCCGCGGGCGAAGCGTTGCTGGTGCACGCCCGGCAGGTACTGGCCAGCCTGCGCCACCTGCGTGCCGACGTCGCTGCCGTCAGTGGTGAAGTGCGCGGCCTGCTGGCGATCGGGCAGATCTCGTCGCTGACCGGCATCGACGCGGTGGCCATGCTGGCTGCCTTCCAGCAGCAGCACCCGCAGGTCGAATTCCAGTTGCGGGTGGACAAGAGCGAAACCCTGCTGCAGCAGGTGCAGTCGCGTGCACTGGACGTGGCGCTGGTGGGGCTGGCGCCGTCGGCCGATCTTGAGGGCGTCTGCCACCAGATGCTGCAGGAAGAGGATCTGGTGGCCGTGCTGGCGCCGCAGCATCGGCTGGCCACGCGCCAGCGGCTGCCGTTGGCGGCGCTGCAGGATGAGGCCCTGGTCGATTTCCCGCGGGGGACCGGCGCGCGCCGGCAGACCGATGATGCGTTCGCCGCAGCGGGCCTGCCGCATCAGGTGCGTTTCGAGGTCAACCTGATGGAACTGGTCGAGCGCTTCGTCCGCCACGGCCTGGCGGTGGGCATCGTGCCGGTGCTGATCGCCGACGGTTTCGAAGGGGTGGTGCAGGTGCCGCTGCAACCGACCCCGACCCGGCGCGTACATCTGGTCTGGCAGCGCCTGCCGACGCCGGCCGCACGCGCCTTCGTCGATGCCGTGCTCAGCCGCGCAGGCGCAGGCTCAGGCCCTTGAGGAAGTTGCGCAGCATCTGGTCCAGGCAGCGCCGGTAGTTCTTGTGGCCGGGCTGGCGGAACAGCGCGCCGAGTTCGGATTTGGAGACATTGAAGCCGATGCTGGTGAAGATCTCCATCATGTCGACATCGCGCAGCTGGAAGGCCACGCGCAGCTTCTTCAACACCAGGTTGTTGTCGATGCGGGTTTCCACCGCGCGCGGCGCCTGGCCCTCATCGTGACCGCGCAGGTGCAGGATCAGGCCATCGAGGAAGTGCGCCAGCGCACTGTCGCTCATCGGCTGGAAACCCGGCTCGTCTTCACGCAGCAGCCAGGCCTTGGCCTGGTCGACATCCACTTCGAACGCCGGATCGGCCATCTGGCACAGGGTGACCACGTGGTGGTCGCCGAGGTCCAGGGAGTAGCGCACGCTGCGCAGTACATCATTATTGATCATGGCCCATTGTACCGGCCCTGCGGCTGTAACCGGACTGTCACCGGATTGCAGCATCGTGAGCGCTGTTCTGCAGGGATTCCCTCTGATGCGCCGGTACCTTCTCTCCATTCTTCTGGTCGCCAGCAGCTTCGCCGCCACCGCCCAGGACCGTTTCGTGCCCGTAGAGCAGCGTCTCAGCGCGGCCCAGCTGGCCGAAGTGGGCCTGGACACGACCCAGCTGCAGACCCTGAACCGTGTGCTGCGCGAGGCCGAGGCGTCGATGCCTGCCCCCGCCCGGGCGCCGGTTGCGGCCAACACCGGCGCGCCGTTGCCGGCCAACGTTCCCGCCCCGGCGGCGATGCACCTGGGCCTGGAAGAGGGCCCGGTCAGCGCCCGCGTGGTCGGCGACGTTGCCGGCTGGGAGCCGGGCACGGTGTTCACCCTCGACAACGGCCAGCAGTGGCAGGTGATGAAGGGCCAGATGAAGCTGCGCAAGACCCTGCAGGCACCGCAGATCGAGGTGATTCCGGGTATCGCCGGACGCTGGTTCCTGCAGGTCGACGAAGACCTGCCGAAGGCACGCGTGTTCCGCCTGCGCTGACCGCGCGCATCGCAGCAGGCCGATCAGGCAACGCAGCCGTGGACCGACGGTGCCAGAATGGCGGTCTGGTTTCCCACGGAGTTGTCTGATGACCCGAACCGTCCTGATTACCGGTGCCACTTCCGGCTTCGGCGCCGCTGCCGTACACCGCTTTGCCCAGGCGGGCTGGAAAGTGATCGCCACCGGCCGTCGCAGCGAACGCCTGCAGCCGCTGGTCGAGCGTTATGGCAAGGATGTGGTGCACGCGGCCGTGTTCGACGTGCGTGATCCGGTCGCGATGGAAGCGGCACTGCTGGCGCTGCCGCCGGCTTTCGGCGACATCGACCTGCTGGTCAACAATGCCGGTCTCGCCCAGGGCACCGCGCCGGCGCAGAGCGCCAGCCTGAAGGACTGGACGACGATGATCGACACCAACATCACCGCGCTGGTCACCCTGACCCATCGCCTGTTGCCGCAGCTGGTGGAGCGCAAGGGCGCCATCATCAACATTTCGTCGGTGGCCGGTGTCTATCCGTATCCGGGCGGCAACGCCTATGGCGGCACCAAGGCCTTCGTCAGCCAGTTCTCGCTGGGCCTGCGTTCGGACCTGCACGGTACCGGTGTACGCGTGACCACCATCGAACCGGGCATGGCCGAAACCGAGTTCACCGTGGTCCGCACCCATGGCGACCAGGTTGCGTCCGACAAGCTGTACACCGGCGCCAACCCGATGACCGCCGAAGACATCGCCGAGCATATCTTCTGGGTGGCGAGCCTGCCCCCGCACCTGAACATCAATCGCCTGGAACTGATGCCGGTCAGCCAGTCGTTCGCCGGTTTCCAGGTTGCCCGCGAGAGCTGATCCGCTGTCTGCAGCGTCGAGCCCGGCGCTGCACGGGCAAAAAAAAAGCCGGGCAATGCCCGGCTTTTTTCATCATGCCCGCACGCTTACTGCGCCTTGATCGCCATCGCCTGCAGGCCGGTGCCATCCAGCTTTTGCTTGGCTTCGGAAAGCTCACCGGCGGTGCCATAGGGCCCCATGCGTACGCGGTACACGGTCTTGCCGTTGATCTGCGCCGACTCCACGCGTGCTGCCAGGCCCATCATCGCCAGCTTGGCCTTGGTCGCTTCGGCATCGCCGGAAGCGCCGAATGCACCTGCCTGCAGGATGTAGCGGGCATTGTCGGCCGGTGCCGGGGCTGCTGCAGCGCTGGCGGTGGCCGGCGCGGTTTCGCTGCGTGCCGCAGGAGCGGCGGCAACGGTGCTGGCGCTGGCCGGCGCGGTGGTGGCGGCCGCTGGCGTGGCGGTCGTCGGACGTTCACTCACCGGCGTCGGCAGCGGACGGCTGGTGGCGGTCACCGGGGCGGTGCTGGCAACGCTTGCAGTCGCCGCAGGTGCCGTGGCCGCAACCGCCGGCACCGGCTTGCCTTCCAGTGCTGCCTGCGCGCGTTGCGCTTCGGCCTTGCTCCGGCGCTGTTCCTCGGCGCGCGCGCTGGCGGCCAGTTCGGCGTCGGACATCTCCACTTCCTTGCCAGGCAGCAGGGTGTAGAAATCGTACTGGGTGGCCGCCGGCTTTTCCGGCTCAGCCGGCTTCGGCGTGGCCGGCTGTGCAGCCGGCTGGGTGCCGACATCGCTTTCGCCATCGGCTACCGGCGCCGGCTGCGCGTTCGGGTTCGGCTGCGGACCGGCGCGCAGGAAGCCATCGCCCTCGCCCTTGAACAGGTTCGGCGCCGCCAGGAACACCACGGCGGCGATCGCCACGCCGGCAACCAGCCACACCCATCCGGGCGTGCCTTGGCTGCTGTTGCGCCGAGCCTGTGTCTTGCCGCGTCGTGCTGCCATGTCTACTGCGTCTCCTGAGACTTACATTTTTTCCGGGGCGGAAACGCCCAGGAGGTCGAGGCCATTGGCCAGTACCTGGCGCGCCGCGCAGGCCAGGGTCAACTTGGCATTGCGATCGGTCGCGTCATCCACCAGCACCGGTGTCCCGTGATACCACGTGTGGAACGCGTGCGCCAATTCGCGCAGGTACTGCGCGACCTGGTGCGGTTCCAGCGCCACACCGGCCGCTTCCACCACTTCCGGATAACGCGAGATCTCGTTCATCAGGGCCAGCGATGCGTCATCGGCCAGGCGGCCCAGGTTGGACAGACCGGTGCCCTGTTCGTAGACCAGGCCCTTCTCCTGCGCCTGGCGCAGCAGGCTGCAGACACGGGCATGCGCGTACTGCACGTAGAACACCGGGTTGTCGTTGCTCTGCTGACGGGCCAGATCGATGTCGAAGGTCAGCTGCGAATCGGGCTTGCGCGCGATCAGGAACCAGCGGGTCGCGTCGCGGCCGGCTTCTTCGATGAGGTCGCGCAGGGTGAAGTAGCTGCCGGCACGCTTGGACAGCTTCACTTCCTCGCCGCCGCGCATGACGGTGACCATCTGGTGCAGCACGTACTCCGGCCAGCCCTGCGGGATGCCCACTTCCATGGCCTGCAGGCCGGCACGCACGCGCGCCAGCGAACCGTGGTGGTCCGCGCCCAGCTCGGTGATCGCACGCTCATAGCCGCGCTGCCACTTCGACAGGTGGTAGGCCACGTCCGGCACGAAGTAGGTGAAGGTGCCGTCGGACTTGCGCATGACGCGGTCCTTGTCGTCACCGAAGTCGGTGCTGCGCAGCCACAGCGCACCGCCTTCTTCATAGGTATGGCCCGACGCCTGCAGCTTGGCCACCGCCTCGGCCACCTTGCCATCGGCGTACAGCGAGCTTTCCAGGAAGTAGATGTCGAAATCCACGCCGAACGCGGCCAGGTCCAGGTTCTGCTCGTTGCGCAGGTAGGCCACGGCGAAGCGACGGATCGCCTGCATGTCGTCCGGGTCCTTGGCGCCGACCACGAGGGTGCCTTCCAGGTCGACGCTGGCGCCGGTCATGTAGGCACGTGCCACATCGGCGATGTAGTCGCCGCGGTAGCCGCCTTCCGGCCAGCCTTCCTGGTCCGGAGCGATGCCCTTCACTCGTGCCTGGGTCGACAGCGCCAGGTTCTCGATCTGCACGCCGGCATCGTTGTAGTAGAACTCGCGCTTGGCGTTCCAGCCATTGACATCGAGTACGCGTGCCACGCAGTCGCCGATGGCCGCTGCGCGGCCGTGGCCGACATGCAACGGACCGGTCGGGTTGGCCGACACATACTCCACGCCCACCGTGCGGCCATTGCCGGACAGGTTGCGGCCGTAATCGGCGCCTTCCTTGATCACGGTGACGGCTTCACGCTGGTACGCGGCCGGTGCCAGGTGGAAATTGATGAAGCCCGGGCCGGCGATCTCGACCTTGCTGACGTCTTCGCTGCGCGGCAGCGCCTCGACAAGCGCCTGTGCCAATGCGCGCGGATTGCTGCGCGCGGCTTTGGCCAGCAGCATCGCGGCGTTGGTAGCGAAGTCGCCATGGTCGCGGGTCTTCGGGCGCTCGACCACGAAGTCCGGCGGCAGGGAGTCGACGGGCAGGGTGCCATTGGCGCGCAAGGCTTCGATGCCTTGGCTGATCAGGGCGCGGAGGAGATTTTTCACGAGGCCTGCTGTGAGAATGAGCGGCGGAATCGCCCATTTTAGCGCAGATGCCGGTCGCAACGCTGACCGAGGCCTGCCTGCCAGGGCACGCGGAGCCGCCTGCTGCTGCGGGGCTCATCGCATCGGTCGGGCTCGAAGCGGCGGTAGAAGACCCCGTTCAGCAAACGAAACGGGACGCCCCTCGCCCACCACGAAGTGGTCCAGCAGGCGGACGTCGACCAGTGCGAGGGCCCGTTGCAGCTCCTCGGTGATCTGCGCGTCGGCCGTCGACGGTTCCGGATCGCCGGAGGGATGGTTATGGCTGAGGATGACCGCGGCGGCGTTGTGCAGCAGCGCTCTGCGCACCACTTCGCGGGGATAGACCGGGGCTGCGTTTATCGTTCCGGCGAACAGTTCCTCGCAGGCGATCAGGCGGTGGCGGTTGTCCAGGAACAGCACCACGAACAGTTCGCGTGCCTGCCCGCGCAGGCGGTGCTGCAGGTAGCGGCCGACGGCGGCAGGGTTGTCGCCGACGGCTTCGCCCTGCTGCAGTTCAGCGGCCAGATAGCGGTGGGCCAGTTCCAGCCCCGCAGCCAGCGTGCAGCTGCGCGCCGGCCCCAAACCGGGAAGTCTCGACAGTTCGCGGGCGGGGCGGTCCAGCAGCACCCGCAGTGGACCGTGGGCGAGCAACAGGTCGCGCGCAGTCTGTACCGCGTCCCGGCCGCCAATGCCGGAACCCAGGAACAGGGCCAGCAGTTCGGCGTCGGACAGTGACGCGGGACCCCGGGCCAGCAGCTTCTCGCGGGGGCGCTCTTCTTCGGGCCATTCATGGATGGGCATGGCTCCCATCATGGCGATCCTCGCCGGCCGGCCCCATAAGCCCTTGCCGTGCCCGTGGGTCGGTCAAGTCCTCAGTCGCGGCGGGTCTGCAGGTAGTCGTAGAGCTCCTGGTTCGTCTGCAGGCCCAGTTTGCGCATGGCTTCGGCTTTCTGCCGGCTGATCGTCTTCGGGCTGCGCCCGCTGCGGTCGGCGATGGCATTGATGCTCAGGCCGTCGGTCAGCAGTTGAAGCACTTCCAGTTCGCGTGTCGACAACGCGGCCGGCGGGTGCGGAAACAGCAGATCGCGCGCCTGCAGGTGGCGCCGCAGGTGATGGGAGACGAATACCTGGCCTGCCATGGCCGCATGCAGAGCCTGGGCCAGCTCGGGGAAGTCGGCGCTCTTGTCGACCAGGCCGTGTACGCCATCGCGTAGCAGGCCATCGAGCAGCCCCGGGTGCCTGGCCCCGGTCAGCACCACCACGGGAAGGCCGGGGTGGCGTTCGCGCAGCACGGCCAGCAGTTCGGGACCATCCGGGCCGGGGCCGGGCATGGACAGGTCGGTGAGTACGGCATGGCAGGGCTCCTGTACCAGCAGCTGCAGCAGCCCGGCGCCGTCAGCGGCGGCTCCGGCTACATCCATCTGGTGACGCTCAAGCACGATTCGGATGCCGTGCAGGACGACCGGATGGTCGTCGGCAATGATGATGCGCGGTTGCACGGGGAACTCCTCGGAAATCGAACGGCACACCAGGGTGGCCAGTGACGATTCTGCAAAGCGTGGACGGGAAGAGGTATAGGAAAGTTCCGAAACGGCGTGCCGCAAACGCGGAAAACTCCCCGGACCACCGCCCATGTGCTGATAGCCGCCCGCTATGTGCTGCGTGCACCAGGACGTTGCTGGCCTTCGGGTAAGCTAACGCCCTCGTTTGCACAGGAATTCCAGGTGGCTGATTCTCCCAACGCTTCCCCGACGCGGATCCGCGCGCTGGAAGGCCAGAAACTGCTCTTGTGTGTCGGCGGCGGGATCGCGGCGTACAAGGCCCTGGAACTGGTCCGGCGCCTGCGTGATGCCGGTGCGCTGGTTCAGGTGGCGATGACGGCCGGCGCCCAGCAGTTCGTCACGCCGCTCAGCTTCCAGGCCCTTTCCGGCCAGCCGACCCGCACCACGTTGTGGGACAGCGCTGCCGAACAGGCCATGGGCCACATTGAACTGGCACGCTGGGCCGATCGCATCGTGATCGCGCCGGGCACGGCCGATCTGCTGGCACGCCTGGCCCAGGGCCACGCCGACGACCTCGTCAGCACTTTGTGCCTGGCCAGCACCGCGCCGCTGACCGTGTGCCCGGCGATGAACCATCGGATGTGGCTGCATCCGGCCACCCAGGCCAATATCGCCCTGCTGCGCCAGCGTGGCGCGCAGGTGATCGGTCCGGTCGATGGGCCGCTGGCCGAAGGCGAGTCCGGCCCTGGCCGTTTGGCCGAACCGGGCGACATCGTCGCCGCCCTGGTTGCCAACGGCAGCGCTGGACCGGCTGCTGGAGCGGCACCGGAAACGCGCGCCCTGCAGGGCCTGCGCCTGCTGATCAGCGCTGGCCCGACCTATGAAGACATCGATCCGGTGCGTTATGTGGGCAACCGCAGCAGCGGCAAGATGGGTTACGCCCTGGCCGCCGCCGCCGCCGGGCTGGGTGCCCAGGTGGTGCTGGTCAGTGGCCCGGTGCAGTTGCCGACGCCGGCCGGCGTGCAACGCATTGATGTGCGCTCTGCCGCGCAGATGCGCGAAGCGGTGCTGAATGCGCTGCCGGCCGACATCTATATTGGTGCTGCCGCCGTTTCCGATTACACCCCGCGCCAGGTCGCCGCGCAGAAGTTGAAGAAGACCGCCGACAGCCAGTCGCTGGTGATCGAGCTGGTGCGCACCCCGGACATCCTGGCCGAGGTTGCCGCGCAGACGCAGTCGTTGAAGCTGGTGGTCGGCTTTGCCGCCGAGACCCACGATGTGGAGAAGTACGCGCGCGGCAAACTGGTCGACAAGCGCCTGGATCTGGTGATCGCCAACCAGGTGGGCATCAGCGGCGGTGGTTTCGAAAGCGACAACAACGCCGCCACGGCCTTCTGGCAGGATGGCGAACAGGTATTCCCGGCTACTTCCAAGCGTGAGCTGGCCGAACAACTGCTGGCGCTGATCGCGCGGAGACTTCAGGCATGACCGAGGCAAACAACACCCACGGATTCTTCCCGCAACCGTTGCAGGTCAAGCTGCTCGACCCGCGCTTCGGCGACAGCTGGCCGCTGCCGGCCTATGCCACCGAAGCCAGCGCCGGCATGGATCTGCGCGCGGCGCTGGAAACCGCGCTGACCCTGCAGCCGGGCGATACCGCACTGGTCCCCAGCGGGCTGGCCATCCATATCGCCGACCCGCATCTGTGTGCGGTGATCCTGCCGCGTTCGGGCCTGGGCCACCGCCATGGCATCGTGCTTGGCAATGGCACCGGCCTGATCGACG
This sequence comes from Stenotrophomonas sp. 2YAF26, assembly GCF_052114625.1. Classification (NCBI taxonomy): domain Bacteria; kingdom Pseudomonadati; phylum Pseudomonadota; class Gammaproteobacteria; order Lysobacterales; family Lysobacteraceae; genus Stenotrophomonas; species Stenotrophomonas sp. 2YAF26. The sequence goes on from NZ_JBFRFC010000004.1 coordinate 261,612, forward strand.
CCGACTACCAGGGGCCGCTGCTGATCAGTGTCTGGAACCGTGGCCGCGAGGTCTTCACCATCGAGCCGGGCGATCGCATCGCGCAGTTGGTGGTCGTGCCGATTGCCCGCGTCAGCCTGCAGGTGGTGGATACTTTCACCGACAGCGTGCGGGGAACGGGTGGATTCGGCCATACCGGGGTGCGTTGACAGGGGACATCGATGAGCGGCATCGGGGAAGCACAGCGGGGAAAGTCGTTGGGACGGAGCGCGCCATTGCTGGGTGTGCTGCTGGTACTGCTGGCCGCTTGGTTCGGCTGGAGCGCGGTACAGCAGTGGCGGCAGGCGGCCAGCGGGGAAGCGCTGGAACAGGCGCGCGACCAGGCCGTGCAAGGGCTGCAGCAGGCTGCCGCTGGCCAGCTGCAGCAGCTGCAGCAGCAGTTGAAGGGCGACCGCGTCCAGCAGGCGCTGCAGGCCGGTGATGCGGCCGGTGCCGCGCTGGCGCTGCGGGAAAGCTGGACCGGCGTCGAACAAGTGGAAGTGCTGGGCGCTGACCTGGCCGCAGGCTATGCCGATGCGGCCACCTTTGGATACGCACGCCTGGCCCTGCTGGAATCGGCGCTGGCAGATGGCAAGCCGGCGCTGCGGGTGATCCGCGATGGCGGCGGCAACCGCCTGGGTCTGGCCGCGCCGGTACAGCTGGCTGGCGTCGGACCGGCGGTGGTCTATGTCCGCCAGCCGCTGCTGCGGTTGACCGCGCCGCTGGATCAGGTACACGCCCCCGGCAATGGTTTCCTGGCGCTGCGCCAGGGAGCGCACAACATCGTGGCGCAGGGTGATAGCGGCCTGTCCGAGAGCGCCGAGGCAATGGCGCGCCCGGTGGCCGGCACCCCGCTGCGACTGACCGCCGGGGTACCCAACGTGGAACCCGGTCCGCTGGGGCTGGGAGCCCTCGCCAGCGCGATTGTCGCCCTGCTGCTGGCTTTCATCGCGGTACTGCTGGTGGTAGGCCGTGGCCGATTGCCAACGTCGCTGCCGCTGCCCAGCCGCCGCAGCGCAGTGACCGACGCCGATCACGGCCCGACCCTGCGTGAAAGCCTGCAGATGGTCCCGCCGACGGTGCCCAGCGAGGCGCTGTCCGAGGCGGTGCCGCCTCCGCCGCCACCCGTCCCCGCCGAGGAGCTGGCTGCAGGCATCTTCCGCGCGTACGACATCCGCGGCGTGGTCGGCAGTGAGCTGACCGCGCGCACCGCCGCGCTGATYGGCCAGGCGATCGGCACCGTCGCCCTTGAGCAGGGCCTGCGCGAGGTGGTGATCGGCCGTGATGGCCGCCTGTCTGGTCCCGAGCTGTCAGCCGGGCTGGCCGAAGGCCTGCGGCGTGCCGGCTGTGCGGTCATCGATATCGGCCTGGCGCCGACCCCGGTGGTGTATTTCGCCGCCTTCCATCTGCGCACCGGTACCTGCGTAGCGGTCACCGGCAGCCACAATCCGCCGGACTACAACGGTTTCAAGATCGTCATCGGTGGTGAGACCTTGTCTGGTGATGCGATCACCGACCTCTACCAGCGCATTGTCGAAGGCCGTCTGGTGCAGGCTGCGGAACCGGGTGACTACCAGCAGCGCGAGGTCAGCGCCGACTACATCCAGCGTATTGCCGATGACGTGCAGCTGGACCGCCCACTGAAGGTCGTCGCCGATGCAGGCAACGGCGTGGCGGGTGCCTTCGCACCGCAGCTGCTGGAAGCGATCGGCGCCGAAGTCATTCCGTTGTACTGCGATGTCGACGGCACCTTCCCCAACCATCACCCCGATCCCAGCGAACCGGCCAACCTGGAAGACCTGGTGCAGACGGTCAAGCGCTTTGGCGCCGACCTCGGTGTGGCGTTCGATGGTGACGGTGATCGCCTTGGCGTGGTCACCGGTGAGGGCAAGATCATTTATGCCGACCGCCTGCTGATGCTGTTCGCCGCCGATGTGCTGATGCGCAACCCGGGCGCGATGGTGATCTACGACGTGAAGTGCACCGGCAAGTTGTCCGATCACGTGCTGCGCAATGGCGGCAGTCCGTTGATGTGGAAGACCGGGCACTCGCTGATGAAGGCGAAGATGCGCGAGACCGACGCCGAACTGGCGGGCGAGATGAGCGGCCACTTCTTCTTCAAGGAACGCTGGTTCGGCTTCGACGATGGCCTGTACGCCGCTGCGCGCCTGCTGGAGATCCTCGCCCAGCGCGAGGAAACGCCGGACGAGGTGCTGGCCGAGCTGCCGGAAATGGTAGCCACGCCGGAGCTGAAGGTGCCGGTGGCCGAGGGCACCCCGCATGCGTTGGTGGCGATGCTGGTGGCCGCTGCGCAGTCGCCTGACAACCCGTATGTCGGCGGTCGCCTGTCGACCATCGACGGCCTGCGGGTGGACTTCGCCGACGGCTGGGGCCTGGTTCGCGCGTCCAACACCACGCCGGTGCTGGTGCTGCGTTTCGAAGGCAACGACGAAGCAGCACTGGAGCGTATCCAGGCGCTGTTCCGCAGCCAGCTGCAGCCGGTGCTGGGCGACATCCCGCTGGGATTCTGAGGTGGCGCCGGGCTGCGCCCGGCACGCCCTGCTCGGCTGCTCTCGGTAGGTGTCGACCTTGGTCGACACGGTAGATCCACGCCATGCGTGGATGTTCTTCGATGAATTGTCGAAATTTTCGATTTCGATGGATGTCCATCCACGCATGGCGTGGATCTACTTGTCTGGTGGGTGCCGACCGTTGGTCGGCACGCCTCACCCCTTGAACCGCAATCCCACGCCCGGTTCGGTGAACAGGTAGCGTGAATCCAGTGCCGAGTCGCCCAGCTTGTGCCGCAGCTTGCCGACCAGGATGCGCAGGTAGTGGGTGTCGTGCTGGTGGGTGGGTCCCCAGATTTCCTGCAGGATCTGCGGTTGCGTCACCACCCGCCCGGCATTGCGCAGCAGCAGCGACAACAGCGCGTACTCCTTGCGGGTCAACGCCACCAGCTCGCCGTCGATCGCCACTTCACGGCGCACCAGATCCACGTGCAGGTGGCCATCGTCGAACACCGGCGGCGTGCCATCGGTCGGCACGCTGCGTGTGCGCAGCAGCGCCCGCACCCGCGCCATCAGCTCCTGGGTACCGAAGGGTTTGGTCACGTAGTCGTTGGCGCCGTTGTCCAGTGCACGCACCTTCTCGGTTTCGCCGGCACGCACGGTCAGCATGATCACCGGCACCTGGCTCCACTGCCGCAGCTGCTCCAGCACCTCGTGGCCTTCCATGTCCGGCAGGCCGATGTCCAGGATCACCAGGTCCATGTCCTCGCTGGCGGCCATCTGCAGGCCTTCCTGGCCGGTTGCGGCCTGGCGCACCTGGTAGCCCTGCGCGCGCAGGCTGATGTCCAGGAACCGGCGAATCTGGGTTTCATCGTCGATCACCAGCACGCGCGGGGCCGGCGTGCTGGCATCAGTCGGGGTCGGACTCATCGTGGGAGGCTGGCTTGAGCAGGGGCAGGGTGATGCGGATCAGGGTACCGCGACCGTCGCGCCCGGGCAGCGCCTGCACGCTGCCGCCGTGTGCGCCGATCATGCCCTGGCAGATGGTCAGGCCCAGGCCGGTGCCGTGGCGGCCGCGGTCGCCGCGTTCGACGCTGTAGAACATGTCGAAGATGCGCGCGCGCTCGTCGTCGGGAATGCCGGGGCCGGCATCGATCACGTCGATGCGCAGCTGACCGTCCAGTTCGCGCGCCAGCACCTGCACGGCGGCATCGGCTGGCGAGAACTTGGCGGCGTTCTCCATCACGTTGAACACCGCCTGTTCCACCAGCGCCGGATGCACCCAGATCGGTGCCAGCGTTGCCGGAATATCCAGCTCCAGCCGTACCTTCGGCTGGTAGCGCTGCAGGCGACGGGCGGCCGAACCGATCAGCTCGTCCACGCCTATCCAGTCGCGGTTGATCTTCAGGCCCTCGTGGCCCAACCGGGTCATGTCCAGCAGGTTCTGGATGTAGCGGTCCAGGCGCTCGCCTTCGACCAGGATGGTGTCCAGCAACGCGCGGCGGTCGGCCAGATCCATCGCCGTACCGTAGCTGGCCAGGCTGTCGGCCGAGCCGATCATCGCTGCCAGCGGCGAACGCAGGTCGTGCGACACCGAAGAAAGCAGGGCAGAGCGCAGCCGCTCGGTCTCGTTGCTCACATGCGCCTGTTCCAGCTCGGCCACCAGGCGCGTGCGCAACGCGGCCTGGGCGATGTCGTCGACCATCGCTTCGGCCAGCTGGCGCTGTTCGGGCAGCAGCCGCGCCTGCGCACCCGGCAGGTACAGGCCGGCCACGCCGATTGCACGGTCTTCGCCGTCCAGCAGCGGCAGGAACCACCACTGCGCACCTGCCAGGGTATCGGTGAAACGGCCACTGGGCTGGCCATGGCGCAGGGCCCAGTCGGCCGCCGCCAGATCGGTGTCACCGGGCAGGTGACGGCCACCGGCCGCGATATCGGCGCCGATCCGCAGCCATGCCGGAACATCCATGGCCTGTTCCAATGCCTGCCGCCCGGCCTGCGCCACTTCACCGTTGCCAGCCGCACTGGCCAGTTGCCGGCCCAACTGTTGACGCGCGCGCGCATGGCGGTTGGCCGCCCGCAGGGCGATCACCTGCATGCGCAGGCGCGAGGCCAGACGCCCGGCCACCAGCGCCGCCGCCAGGAACAGGAACACGGTGATCACGCCCTGTCGCGCGCCGATGGCGAAGGTGAAGCGCGGCGCGATGAACAGGAAGTTGTAGGCAAGGAAACACAGGATCGCCGCCATCACCGCGACGCTGGCACGGGTACGTGCAGCCACCAGCACCACCGCCACGATGAACACCATCGACAGATCGGCCATGCCCACCCAGCGTTCGACCAGCCATGCCACCGCGCAGGCGAGGGCGGTGGCGATCAGGGCCTGCAACGGTTCGTGGCTGACCCCGCGCATCGGTGGCAGCAGGCCCTCTCGACGGGAACGCGCACGCGCCTGCGGCGTGCTGATGATGGTGATCTCGTAGTGCGCGCCGCGCTGGATCAGCTGCTGGGTCAGGGTGCGGTTGAACATCCGCGCCAGCGGCCGTTCGCGGGTACGGCCCAGTACCAGCGTCGATACGCCGTTGTGCGCGGCGTGGTCGAGCAATGCATCGGCGATGCTTGAACCGTGCAGCAGCTCGGCTTCGCCGCCGAGGCGGCGGGCCAGCGCGAACGCAGCATCGATCTCGCGCCGGGTCGCTTCGTCCTGGCGGCGTCCCTGCACCGTCACTACCGTCCACGGTGCATCGCGGCGTTCGGCGATGCGTCGGGCCACCCGCACCAGGTATTCGCTCTGGCCACCGCCATCGATTGCCACCAGCACGCCACGCCGCAGCGGCAGATTGCTCTCGCCGCGCGCGGCGCGTGCTTCGCGCAGGCTGCTGTCGACACGGTCGGCGGCCTCCTGCATCGCCAGCTCGCGCAATGCAGTCAGATTGGCCGGGGAGAAGAACGCCTGCAGCGCCTGCGCGGCCTGCTCAGGCACGTACACCTTGCCCTGCTGCAGGCGCGCGATCAGTTCGCGCGGCGGCAGGTCGACCAGCACGATGTCATGCAGGCGGTCGAGTACGCCATCGGGCACGGTCTCGCTGACACGCACGCCGGTGATGCGCATCACCACATCGTTGAGGCTTTCCAGATGCTGGATGTTGACCGTGGTCCAGACGTCGATGCCGGCGTCCAGCAGTTCCATCACGTCCTGCCAGCGCCGTTCGTGGCGGCTGCCCGGCGCATTGCGATGGGCCAGCTCGTCCACCAGCACCAGCGCTGGTTTCCTCGCCAGCACGGCGTCCAGGTCCATCTCCTGCAGGTCGTGGCCATGGTAGGCCACGTCCTTCAGCGGCAGCCGTGGCAGGCCTTCCAGCAGGGCCTGGGTATCGGCACGGCCGTGGGTCTCCACCAGCCCGACCACCAGGTCCACGCCACGGCGCAGCTGTTCCTGCGCGCGGGTCAGCATGGCGTAGGTCTTGCCGACGCCGGGCGCAGCGCCCAGGAACACGGTGAGCTTGCCACCGGCTTCGCGTTGCAGTCCTTCCACCAGGGCGTTGGCCTGGCGGGTCCGCAGATCAGTCATGGGAGCCGCTGTCATGGCCGCCATTGTGCGCGCAGCGGGTGCAGCCCTGCATCACGGCGCGCGTGCCGCGTGGTCCAGCGCGAAGTTCAGCGTCACCACGTTCACCCGTGGCTGGCCGAATACGCCCCATTGCCGGCCCTGCGTGTTGGCCTTCACCAATGCCTGTACCTGCTCGACGGGCAGGCCACGTGCACGCGCCACCCGGGCCACCTGCAGCTGCGCTGCCGCCGGCGACAACTGCGGATCCAGGCCGCCGCCGGACTGGGTGACCAGATCGGCAGGAACCTGCGCGGGCGTTACGCCTTCGCGCGCGGCCACTGCTGCGGTGCTCGCCGCCACACGCTCGGCCAGCGCCGGGTTGCTGCGGGCAAGGTTGGAACCGGCTGCCGCCATCGGGTCGTAGTTGGCGGCCGACGGTCGCGCCTGGAAGTAGCCATCGCCGGTGAAGGGCTGCGACAGCCATGCCGACGCACGCACCTGACCGCTGCCATCGCGCAGCAGGCTGCCTTCGGCCTGCGCCGGGAAGGACAGGCCGGCAAAACCGGTGGCGATGCCGGCGTAGACCGCACCGGCCAGCAGCAGGGTGGCCACGCCCAGGCCGATGGCCGGGCGCCAGTTGGCGCCATCCTGCAGCGTGGCCACGCGTGCCTCGCGCTTCAGCTCGCGGGAAAGGGAAGGGGAGTCAGAACGGTTCATGCGCCGAATACCAGGACAAGAAGAAGGTCGATCAATTTGATCGCCGCGAACGGCAGCAGCACGCCACCCAGGCCGTACACCAGCATGTTCCGGCGCAGCAGCGCCGTTGCCGTGGCCGGGCGGAAGCGCACACCGCGCAGTGCCAGCGGGATCAGGGCGGGAATCACCAGGGCATTGAAGATCAGCGCCGCCAGTACCGCGTTGCGCGGGCTCGACAGCTGCATCACGTTCAGCGCGGCCATCGCAGGCACGGTGGCGGCAAACAACGCCGGCAGGATCGCGAAGTACTTGGACACATCGTTGGCCAGTGAGAACGTGGTCAGCGCGCCGCGGGTGATCAGCTGCTGCTTGCCCACCTCCACCACTGCCAGCAGCTTGGCCGGATCCGAATCCAGATCGACCATGTTGCCGGCTTCCTTGGCCGCCTGCGTACCCGAATTCATCGCCAGGCCGATGTCGGCCTGGGCCAGCGCCGGCGCATCGTTGGTACCGTCGCCGACCATCGCCACCAGGCGGCCACCGGCCTGCTCGGCACGGATGCGGGCCAGCTTGTCCTCGGGCCGTGCCTCGGCGATGTAGTCATCCACGCCGGCTTCGGCGGCGATCGCAGCAGCCGTCAGTGGGTTGTCGCCGGTGATCATCACCGTGCGGATGCCCATCGCCCGCAGCTGTGCGAACTTCTCGCGCATGCCGTGCTTGACCACGTCCGACAGCTCGATCACGCCCAGCACATGGCGACCCTCGGCCACCACCAGCGGCGTGGCACCGTTGCGTGCGACCTGGTCCACGCGCCCGGCCAGTTCGGCCGGTACGGTGCCGCCAAGTGCCTGCACATGGGCGCGGATCGCATCGGCAGCGCCCTTGCGGATCTGCCGGCCGTGCATCAGGTCGACACCGGACATGCGGGTCTGCGCACTGAAGGCCAGGTAGTCGGCCTGGTCCGGCTCGGCGGTGGTGCAGCCCTGCTCGCGGGCCAGGCGCACGATCGACTTGCCTTCCGGGGTCGGGTCGGCCAGCGATGACAGCAGTGCCGCCTCACGCAGCTGGTCGGCGTCGATCCCGGCCAATGCATGGAAGTGGCTGGCCTGGCGGTCGCCGTAGGTGATGGTGCCGGTCTTGTCGAGCAGCAGCACGTCGACGTCACCAGCCACTTCCACCGCCTTGCCCGACTTGGCCAGCACGTTGGCGGCCAGCGCACGGTTCATGCCAGCGATGCCGATGGCCGGCAGCAGGCCACCAATGGTGGTCGGGATCAGGCACACCAGCAGCGCGATCAGCAGCAGCGGATCCACCTTGACGCCCACCGAGGCACCGATCGCCGGCAGCGTCGCCACCACTACCAGGAAGGTCAGCGTCATTGCCGCCAGCAGCAGGGTCAGCGCGATCTCATTCGGCGTTTTCTGCCGGTTGGCGCCTTCCACCAGCGCGATCATGCGGTCCAGGAAGCTGTGCCCCGGCTCGGCGGTGATGCGTACGACGATCTGGTCGGACAGCACCTTGGTGCCGCCGATCACGCCGGAGCGATCAGTACCCGCCTCGCGCAGCACCGGTGCCGACTCGCCGGTTACCGCCGCTTCGTTGATGGTGGCCAGGCCCTGCACGATCTCGCCGTCGGCCGGCACCAGTTCGCCAGCACTGACGATCACGTGGTCACCGGGGCGCAGTTCCGCAGCGGGCACCTGGGTTTCGCTGGCACCGGCCTGCGCCGACGCCAGACGACGCGCCACCAGGTCCTGGCGGGCGCGGCGCAGCGAGGCGGCCTGGCCACGGCCACGTGCTTCGGCCACGGCCTCGGCGAAGTTGCCGAACAGCACGGTGACCAGCAGGATCGCGGTCACCGCCAGGCCGAAGCCCAGCGGCGCATTGCCGGTCAGGGTGATGATCGCGGCGACGATCGTGCCGGCCATCACCACCGCCATCACCGGGCTGCGCACCAGATGCATCGGCGACAGCTTGCGTACGGCCTCGATGAGCGCGCGGCGCAGGCCGGCGGCATCGAGCAGGGCCGGGCGGGAAGCCACGGAAGAGGAACGGTTTGCGGTTGCGTGACTACTCATGGGGTGTCCTCAGTGCAGTCCCAGGCTCAGGTGGTCGGCGATCGGGCCGAGTACCAGCGCCGGCATGAACTGCAGCACGGTCAGGATGACGATCACCGAGACCAGGGTCAGGGCGAACGTCGGGGTTTCGATCTGCAGGCTGCCGGCCGACTCAGGGGCCTGCCGCTTGGCGGCCAGCTGTGCGGCCACCACCAGCGGGATGATCAGCAGCGGGAAGCGGCCCAGCAGCAGCACCAGCGAGCAGCTCAGGTTCCACCAGGGCGTGGCGTCACCCAGTCCCTCGAAGCCCGAGCCGTTGTTGGCGTAGGCCGAGACGTACTCGTAGAACACCTGGCTGATGCCGTGGAAGCCGGGATTGGAGGTGCCGGCCAGACCGGGCACGGCCAGCGTGATCGCGGTGAACAGCAGCAGCGTGATCGGCTGCAGCAGCACCAGCAGGGCCAGCAGGCGCACCTGCGGCGTTTCCAGCTTGCGGCCGAACAGTTCCGGTGTACGGCCGGTCATCAGCCCGGCCAGGAACACACCCAGCAGCAGGTACACGATGAACTGCTGCAGGCCGCAGCCGATGCCGCCCCAGATCGCGCTGACCAGCATGTTGACCATCGCCAGGCCGCCAGACAGCGGGCTCAGCGAATCGTGCATGCCGTTGACCGAACCGTTGGAGACCTGGGTGGTCACCGCCGCCCACAGCGCGGTGCCATCGGCGCCGAAGCGTACTTCCTTGCCTTCCATCAGCAGCGGCGTGGCCGCGCTGGCGCTATGGCCCTCGCTCCACACCATCGCACCGGTGGACAGCAGCGACATGCCGAGCATGCAGCTGAACACCAGCGCGCCGAAACGACGGCGCCCGGTGAACGCGCCGATCATGAAGATCACCGCCATCGGCACCAGCAGGATGCCGATCACTTCCAGCATGTTCGACACCGGGGTCGGGTTCTCCAGCGGGAAGCTGCTGTTCGGGCCATACCAGCCGCCACCATTGGCACCCAACTGTTTGGCCGCGACCATCGCCGCAACCGGGCCCAGCGGCAGCTTCTGCTGCGCCATGCCGGCACTGGCATCGATCGGCGTGGCCTGCGGGCCACCGGCCATCGTGGAGGGCACGCCCTGGCTGGTCAGCAGCAGCGTCCAGACCAGGCACAGCGGCAGCAGGAAGCGCACGCACAGGCGCACGACGTCCGCGTAGTAATTGCCCACCGCCACCTGGCGGTCATCACCCGCAGCGGGCGCGGTGACGGACTTCGGTGCACGCGAGAACAATGCACGCAACGTGGCCACGGCCAGCGCCAGGCCCATCATCGGCGTCACTACCTGCAGGCCGGTGATGCCGGTCATCTGCGAGAAGTAGGACAGCTGTGCCTGGCCGGAATAGTGCTGCTGGTTGGTGTTGGTCAGGAACGAGATCATCGTGTGCAGCGCCGTATCCCAGCGCATGTTTGGGATCTGGTCCGGGTTCAACGGCAACCACGCCTGGGTCATGAATACGGCCTGGGTCAGCACCGCGATCACCACGTTGCTGAGCACGAACGCCAGCACGTAACCCCGCCAGGACATCGAACGTGACGGATCAACGCCGAGCACCTTGTACAGCGGCTTTTCGATCCAGTGGAACAGCACGTCGACCTTCATCGGCGTGCCGCGCATCACCCGGGCAAGGTACAGGCCCAGTGGCCATGCCAGCACCAGGCTGGCGGCAAGAATGATAAGAATTTCAGTCATGGCAGGCTCCGCTCAGAACGACTCGGGCCGCAGCACGACATAAAGAAGATAGGCGGCGGCAACCAGCACCAGCACGCCACACAGCAACGACAGCCAGGGGGACATGGAATTGAGACCTGGTGGAACCCCTCCACCTCAGGGCGTCATCGTCGTCCCCACCCCCATAAACGCACTACGCGACGGACAGGGCCGACGCGTAAAGAGTGCATAAATTTCAGGGTCCAGGCCGTAACCCGGCATGCGGTAGCGCCGGGCCATGCCCGGCGAGCAGCGCGCCTCTCAACCCGCCGGGGTCTGTGCCGGCACGTCCACCGGCGCCAATCCCTTCAGCTGCCGATAGCGTTGCAGGCTGCTTTCGATCTCGACTTTCAATGCCTGCTGCTGCTGTTCGAAACTGGCCAGCAGCCGTTGCTGCGACTGCAGCTGCGCATGGCGCTGGGCGATCGCCTGGGCCTGCTTGTCGGCCACCTTGCCGCCCGCCAGTTCGCGGTCGCCGGCGGCAGCAAGCAGGGCCACCAGCGATTCGCGCAGGCTGGCAACGTTGTACTGGGCGGTCTTGAGGTTGTTGTCGAGCACCTCCTGGCGCTCGGCGAACACGCGCCGCAGCGCATTCTCATCACCGTAGGTGGTCAGCATCGCCTGTTCGGTACGCTGCCGGGTCTCTTTGGCCATCTGGTCCAGCTGGACCTGCGCTGCCGCCGTGCTGGCGGCAGCGCGTTCCTCATCGCTCAACGCGCGCTGCACCTGCGCGTTGCGCAGGCCGCTGTTGGCGCTGAACTCATCGCGGGCGTGGTTGACCGCATCGGCCGGCAGCGCATCGCTGCAGATCCGCTCCTTGCCCTCGTTCCAGCAGTACAGCTTCTTGTCTGCGGCCTTGCCGACGGACTGTGCCAGCAGCGTCTGCGGCATCACCAGCAGCAGGCTGGCAGCAACGATGGCAGGAACTCGGAACATGCGACCTTCCCCCTGGTGGTCAGCGCGTGGAACGGACGCCGTACTGGGCGCGATAGGCCTCCAGCGGCTGCCGGTAGCCTACAAGTTCCGGATTTCCGGAAGCGAAATCAAGCAGGTCGGCCAGCGTCGCCACGGCGATCACCGGGATGCCGGCTTCTTCGGCCACGGCCTGTGCGGCGGAGCGATGGTCGGTGTCCGAGGCGATCTCCTGGCGGTCCAGGGCCACCACGATGCCGGCCGGAATACCGCCCGCAGCGCGGATGATCGCCAGCGCCTCGCGGATGGCGGTGCCGGCGGTGATCACGTCGTCGACGATCAGCACGCGCTTGCCGGTCATGTCGGCGCCGATCAGCTGGCCGCCTTCACCATGGTCCTTCACTTCCTTGCGGTTGAACGACAGCGGCAGGTCGCGGCCACGCTGGGCCAGCTCGCAGGCCATTGCGGTGGCCAGCGGAATGCCCTTGTAGGCCGGGCCGAACACCACGTCGTACTTGATCCCGGTGGCGTCGATGGCGTCGGAATAGCACGCCCCCAGCTGCGACAGCAGGGAACCGGAGTCGAAACGGCCGGCGTTGAAGAAATAGGGGCTCAGCCGGCCGGACTTGAGGGTGAACTGGCCGAAGCGCAGGGCATCGGCGGTCAGGGCCAGCTGCAGGAAACGGTGACGGTGGTCGCTCATCAAAACTCGATTCATCTTCATTTGGAGCGCAAATCCTAATCCAGCTGGGCTTTCTGCGCTCGTCCAGCCCCTTCACGCGGGTATCCGTGGCTGCCCCCGCGGGCTGCTCAGCCCGGCAGGCAACCGGTATGCTTGCCCGGTTTCCCGCCGTAGGTTCTTCCGCATGCGCATCATCAGTTTCAACGCCAATGGCATCCGCTCGGCCGCCACCAAGGGCTTCCTCGACTGGTTCCGTGGCCAGGACGCCGACGTCCTCTGCATCCAGGAGACCAAGGCCCAGGAAGACCAGCTGACCGACCCGATGTTCCGCCCGGACGGCCACCATTGCTTCTACCGCGATGCCATCACCAAGAAGGGCTACAGCGGCGTGGCGATCTACAGCAGGCGCGAACCGGACCAGGTCATCACCTCGCTGGGCTGGGCCCCGTTCGACGACGAAGGCCGTTACATCGAGGCCCGCTTCGGCAACCTCAGCGTGGTCTCCTTCTATATCCCGTCCGGCAGTTCGGGCGACCTGCGCCAGGGCTTCAAGTTCGAAGTGATGGAGTGGCTGCGGCCGATCCTCGAGGAATGGGCGCGCAGCGGCCGCGACTACGTGCTGTGTGGCGACTGGAACATCGTCCGCTCGGCACTGGACATCAAGAACTGGAAGTCCAACCAGAAGAACTCCGGCTGCCTGCCCGAGGAGCGCGACTGGCTCAATGCCCTGTGTGCCGACCACGGCCAGGCCACCGACGTGGCCACCGGTCGCGGCTGGGCCGACGCCTACCGCCTGCTCAACCCGACCGGCGAGGACTACACCTGGTGGAGCAACCGTGGCGCCGCTCGCGCCAACAACGTTGGTTGGCGCATCGACTACCAGTTCATCACCCCGGGCCTGCGTGACCGCCTGCGCAGCTGCTCGATCTACCGCGACCAGCGCTTCTCCGACCACGCGCCGTTCATCGTGGACTACGACCTGTGACCGAGGCTGCCAAGCCGGCCGGCTACAAGGGCTGGGCCGGCATCAAGCGTGCGTTCGGCACGCCCTCTGCGCTCACCATGGCCCTGCTGGGCTTCGGCAGCGGCCTGCCGTTCCTGCTGATCGCCTCGCAGACCCTGTCTACCCGCCTGCGCGATGTCGGCCTCGATCTGGGCAGCATCGGCCTGATCAGCCTGGCCAGCTTCTTCTACCTGCTCAAATTTGTCTGGGCGCCCCTGCTGGATCGCTACGCGTTTCCGTTGCTGGGATTCCTTGGCCGTCGCCGCTCGTGGCTGCTGGTCTCGCAGATCCTGGTACTGGTGGGCCTGGTGGCACTGGCGTTCGTGCGACCAGAGCAGGGCGTGTGGCCGCTGGTGGCATGGGTACTGGTGGCGTCGTTTGCAGGTGCCACCCAGGATTCGGTGGTCGACGCCTACCGCATCGAGATCGCCCCGCAGACCGCGCAGGCCGCGTTGGCCGCCACGTACACGCTGGGCTATCGCATCGGCCTGATCCTGGCCGGTGCCGGCGCCCTGTATCTCGCACAGTTCGAAGGCTGGATCATTGCCTACCTGGCCATGGCCGCACTGATGATCCTGCCGATCATCACCACCCTGTTCTGCCGCGAACCGGAGCGCCCGGCCAACGCCGTGCAGCGCCGCATCGACATTGCCGAAGCGTTCGTACAGCCGATCACCAGCTTCTTCACCCGCAACGGCATGGCACTGGCGCTGGCGTTGCTGGCGTTCGTCGGGTTCTTCAAGTTTCCCGACCAGGTCATCGGCGTGATGGCCGGACCTTTCTATCTGGATTCGGGCTTCGACAAGGCCGACATTGCCACCGTATCGAAGCTGTTCGGTGTGTGGATGGGCATTGGCGGCGCATTCCTCGGCGGTATCGCTGTCGCCGCTTTCGGTTTCCGCCGGATGCTGCTTGTCGCGGCGCTGGGCGTGGCCCTGTCGAACCTGGCGTTCCTGCTGATGGCGCACAACCCGGGGCAGTTGTGGGCGTTCTACGCCGCGCTCAGCGCCGACAACCTGTTCCAGGGCTTTGCCGGCACGGTGCTGGTGGCTTTCATGTCTTCGCTGACCGATCGCAACTTCACTGCCACCCAGTACGCCCTGCTGGTATCGCTGGCCAACCTGCCGGGCAAGTTCGTCGGCGGCGTTTCCGGTTACATCGTGGAGGCTACCTCGTACAGCACCTTCTTCATGCTCAGCGCCGTCACGGTGGTGCCCACCATGCTGCTGCTGGCCTGGCTGTGGCCACGCATCCTTGATCGTGGGCCGTCACCCGCGGCCTGATTGCCTGTGCGCGCTTACTGCGGGATGATCGCCCCGACGCGCCGAGGGGGCGGTGCCTTGCGAACGGGGAAGTGAGCATGGCCGACGTAGTGCTGCGGGACCTGGACCCGCTGCTGCTGGAACGCATCAAACGGGTTGCGGTTGCCCGTGGCTGGACCCACGAACAGACCTGCGAGGCGCTGCTGGAGCAGGGCCTGTTCAGCAGTGAACTGGAGGTCCGCTCCGGCTTCGGCGATCCCGAAGTCGACGCCCTGTCCGACGCGATCGCCGCACTGCAGGCGCTTCCCGCCGGCCAAGGCTTCGATTAGCCCCGCAGGGCCGGCTGCCTAGTAGATCCACGCCATGCGTGGATGGCGCCATTCCTCACGCCAGATGAATCGCTCCGAGAATCCGCGGCCCCTTCGCCCCGGTCACGCTCGGCAGGTTGCCCGGCAGCCCGTCCATCGTCCGTTGCGCCAGCCAGGCAAACCCCATCGCCTCCACATACTCCGGGTCCAGCCCGTGCAGCGCCGTGGACTCGACCACCACGCCCGGCAGGCGCGCTGCCAACCGCCGCATCAACTGCGCGTTGCGCACACCACCGCCACACACCAGAACGCGCCGGGTGTCGGGCTGCTGGGCCAGCAGCGCATCAACCACCGTCGCCGCGGTCAGCTCCAGCAGCGTCGCCTGAACATCGGCGGCGGCGAACTGGCCTTCCTCCATGTGTGCTTCGGCCCACGGCAGGTGGAACTGCTCGCGCCCGGTACTCTTGGGCGGTGGCAGCGCGAACCAAGGATCCGCGCGCCAGCCGGCCAGCAGGCTGTCATCCACCGCACCGCTGGCCGCGTAGGCGCCGTCAGCGTCGAAGCTGCGACCGGTGTGGCGTTGGCACCAGGCATCCATCAGTGCGTTGGCTGGGCCGGTATCGAAGCCACGCACGACGCCTTCGCGGGGAATCAGGGTCAGGTTGGCGATCCCGCCCAGGTTCAGCACCGCACGGTCCTCATCGGCCGCACCCAGCATGTCCAGGTGGAAAGCCGGCATCAGCGGTGCCCCATGGCCGCCGGCGGCAACGTCGCGGCGGCGGAAATCGCACACGGTGGTGATCCCGGTCAGCTCGGCGATGCGGTTGCCGTCACCCAGCTGCACGGTGAAGGCCGGGTCGGCCAACGGTCGATGGCGTACCGTCTGACCGTGCGAGCCAATGGCTCGTACCTGCGAACGGTCGACGCCGGCTTCTTCCAGCAGCTGGTTGGCGGCGGCGGCGAAGCTGATCGCAATCCGCGCGTCCAGCTCGCCCAACTCTTCCAGCGACTGCAACGGGCCGCCTTCGCCAAGGGTTACCAGCCTTGCCCGCAGCATCGGCTCCCAGCGGGCGGTCAGCCCATGCACGAAGCGGCATCCCCCGTCGGCCGGGAACTGCACCAGCGCGGCATCGATGCCGTCAGCGCTGGTGCCTGACATCAGGCCCAGGTAGAGGGGAAGGGACGGATCGGCAGTGGCGTTCATGGCGGGCATAAAAAAAGGACACGGCAAGCTTGTGCTGCCGTGTCCTCCTTCGTCAACGCAGGGCTCAGCCGCGCTTGCGGCCTGCCGGCACCTTGTCCTTGGCGCTGGCCACCTCGGTGCTCGCGCTTTCGGCAGCCGGCGCGGGGCTGGCGTCGGCGTAGATCAGCTTCTCCATGCCCTGGATGCGGGCCATCGCCGGCGCGGTCTGCGCCCGGAAGGCCACCAGCTCGGCGCCCTTCAGCGGCTCCGGCGGCGGCATCGTCACCGTCAGCGGGTTGCGGTGCTCGCCATTGACCCGGAATTCGTAGTGCAGGTGCGGGCCGGTCGCCAGGCCGGTCGAGCCGACGTAGCCGATCACCGTGCCCTGGGCCACGCGCTGGCCATTCTTGATCCCGGCAAAGCGCGACATATGGCCGTACAGGGTGGTGTGGCCACGGCCGTGGTCGAGGATCACCACGTTGCCATAACCGCGTTGCACGCCGACGAACTGCACCCGCGCGTCGCCGGCGGCCATGATCGGGGTACCGGTGCGCGCGGCGTAATCCACGCCCTTGTGCATGCGCATCTTGCCCAGCACCGGGTGCTTGCGCGCGCCGAAGGTCGAACTCAGCCGCGCGAACGGGATCGGCATGCGGATGAAGCTCTTCTTCAGCGAACGGCCGCTGATGTCGTAGTACTCGGACTTGCCGTTGCGGTCGAAGCGGAAGCCGGAGTAGGTCTTGCCGCCGGTGGTGAAGGTGGCCGCCAGGATCTTGCTGGTGTCGACCTTCTCGCCCTCGCGCCAGGTCTCATCCATCACCACGCTGAAGCGGTCGCCCGGCTGCAGGTCCTTGGAGAAGTCGATGTCGTACTTGAAGATGTCGTCGGTCATCGTCGCGATTGCCGATGGCGACAGTCCTGCACGGCGTGCAGCCGCATACAGCGAACTGGTGATCTCGCCGCTGGTGACCACCGTCCGCGTGGACGTCTCGCGCTTGGTCACCGTTTCCTTGATGTCATCACCGCTCAGGCTCAGTTCGACCCGGTTGTCGGCGTCGCGGTCGAAGCGGATGCTGCGCAGGTCACCGGACAGCGGCATGTCGAAGGCGATCTCGGCGCCCGGGCGCAACTTGGTCAGCGATTCGCGCGCACCCGGATGGTCCAGCACCCGGTGCAGGGTGGTCGCCGAGATGCCGGCCTTGTCGAACAGATCGCTCAGGGTCTGCCCGCGCTGTACCCGCAGCACCTGCCAGCTGTCACCGGGGATCTGCTGCTGGCGGGCCATTGCCAACGGGGGCAACGGCAGTGCCAGGCTGGTGTGGCTGTCGGCGTAGGGGGCATCGATGGTGTGCGAGAAGCCCGGCACGATCGTGGCCACCAATGCGCCGATGGTCACAAACAGGCTGGCGTGCATCCAATGGCGGCGCGTCCAGCGCTCATTGAACGCAGCGGGAAGGTGTTGCCTCAGCTTCCGGTGCAGGGCGTTGTCGTGCAGGACGTGGAGTCGTTCCTGGAAGCGCTGCTTGCGTGCGCGGCCTTGATCGGAATTGAGCATCAGATGTCGGTCTCTGGCTGACCCGGGAACGCGGGCCCAAACGCCGGTAACATAGACACCTAATAAATTCGCGTCAAACCCTTGTGCCTATTGGCTTTTGTGAAGCCGATCGGGTTAACTTCGCTTTAACACCCCACATAAGAAACGGCGTTGCCGGGAGTAGTCACGTGTCCTCGATTGAAGAAGCCCTTGCCCTGATCGGCCGCGGTGCCGACGAGATCCTCAAGCTCGAGGATCTGCGCGCGCGCCTGCAGGAAGGCCGCCCGCTGCGCATCAAGGCCGGCTTCGACCCCACCGCGCCTGACCTGCACCTGGGCCACACGGTGCTGCTGAACAAGATGCGTCAGTTCCAGGACCTTGGCCACCAGGTCATTTTCCTGATCGGCGACTTCACCGGCATGATCGGCGACCCCTCCGGCAAGAGCCTGACCCGCAAGCCGCTCAGCCGCGACGACGTGCTGGCCAACGCCCGTACCTACGAGGAACAGGTGTTCAAGGTGCTGGACCGCAGCCGCACCGAGGTCCGCTTCAATTCGGAGTGGTTCGGCAAGATGAGCGCGGCCGACATGATCCGCCTGGCCGGCCAGCACACCGTGGCACGCATGCTCGAGCGCGACGACTTCGCCAAGCGCTATGCCGCCCAGCAGTCCATCGCCATCCACGAATTCCTGTACCCGCTGGTGCAGGGCTACGACTCGGTGGCCCTGGAAGCGGACGTCGAGCTGGGTGGTACCGACCAGAAGTTCAACCTGCTGATGGGCCGTGGCCTGCAGGAACACCACGGCCAGAAGCCGCAGGTGGTGCTGACCATGCCGCTGCTGGAAGGCCTGGATGGCGTCAACAAGATGTCCAAGTCGCTGGGCAACTACATCGGCATCAGCGAGCCGGCCATCGACATCGTCACCAAGACCATGAAGGTCGATGACGCCCTGATGTGGCGTTGGATCGAGCTGCTGTCCTTCGATATCAGCCAGGCCGAAGCGGCCTCCCTGCGCGAACAGATCGCCGCGGGCCTGAATCCGCGCGTGGTGAAGCTGCGCCTGGCCCGTGAACTGGCTACCCGGTTCCACGATGCCGCAGCGGCCGAGCAGGCGATTGCCGGCTGGGAAGCTGCCGTTACCGGGCAGGGCGACATCACCCAGCTGCCGCTGCAGGATGTAGCCATCCCGGCCGAGGGCCTGCGCATCGCGGCCTTGCTGACCGCCGCCGGCCTGACCCCGAGCAACTCCGAGGCCAACCGCAAGCTCAAGGAGCGTGCGGTGAAGGTGGACGGCGAAGTGGTGGAAGACGGCCAGCAGGTCCTGCAGCCCGGTTTCGAGGGGCTGCTGCAGGTCGGCAAGCGCACCTTCGCCCGCGTGCGCCTGGTCGCTGCCTGACCGGAGGCAGGGGCCGGCGCAGCCGGCCCCTGCTTCTGCTCCTGCAGAGCGGCGCCGACGCTCTTCCGCTGTTCGCGGGGCCTGTGGCGGCGCCTTTGCATGAACGGATGCAACATCCGATGAAAAAAGTTGCCACACCCCCTTCACAAAGGCCGCGAATAGGGACATACTTTCCCTCCCCCGTCGCAGGGGTCGCCAACAAGGGGCTTCAGCGACACAAGGGACGCCACCACCGACGAACGAGATGATCGAACGAAAGGTGTTGACGGACTCGAAAAGTCCGGCATAATAGGCGGCTCGCTACGAAGGAAACTTTGCAGCACACGGGAATGGCGCTGAGGCCACTTCCCAAGATCTTTGAAAGTATGCGCAGGTATCTTGTGAAGGCGCCTGCAGGAAGGATGATTGTCCATCTTGCAGACGTTTGATCAAGCAACTATTAATTGTTTTAAAGCAAGCGATACG